>JAIROE010000071.1 GCA_031257715.1 Treponema sp.
TAGAAAAGGTGTAAACCGGTTTTCGTATCAGGGTATGGCCCCAAGAACCCGCTTCGCGGGGGAGAGTACAATAAATTTCCTATCCAACGAAGATACCCAGGAGCTTGCTCCCGGGTTCTTCATTGCCGCGAGAGTTTTATCCTTCCCTGACCAGCCGCGCCAGTTCCGCGCCGCGTGCTTCAAGGGCCCTCAATTCCTCTTCTGTAGGCCAGCCGGCCCATTCAAGCGATTCTATGCCTGTCCATTTGAGGCTTTCAATGGCCTGTTCGTATTCCTTTTTTGCGCCGCCTACCCATCCCCAGGAACCGATGCGGAGGACTTTTTTGCCGTGCACGTGTTTACGGCGGAAAATGTCCAGAACATAGGCCATAGGAGGAAACATGGCGTATTCGTAAGTGGGCATGGCCAAAACCAGCCCCGAACATCTGTAGGCGTCCGCCAGCACCCATGACACATTTTCATCGGGGATGCGGCGAACCGTATAGGGGACGCCTTCCTTCTCTATACCCCGTATCACCGCATCAACGCCGGCTTTGGTATTGCCGTACATGGAGCCCCAGATGACGGCGATTTCCCTTTCGGCCGGCCCCTTGGCGTAGGCGGCGTATTTGCTGTAGCGGTTGACAATCCGCAGGGGATCCTTCCGCCAGATGATGCCGTGGCTGGGGGCTATGCAGGTGACGGGGAGGGCCGAAAGTTTCTGTATGGCCCTTTCCACAAAAATGGAAAAGGAAGAGACGATATTGGCGTAATAGCGGAGACTTTCGGCCTCGTAGAACGCATGTTCCTTTTCGTTAAATTCATCGTCAAAAACCCTGTCCCCCAGAGCGCCGAAAGAGCCGAAAGCATCGCAGGGGAAAAGCGCGCCGGAGGCGGCGTCCCAGACGGCCATGGTCTCGGGCCAATGGACATTGGGAATTTCATAAAAGGTAAGGGTTCTTCCCCCGATGTCAAGGGTGTCCCCATCCTTTACGGCTTCCAGGCCGTCTTCAATTTTGTAAAAAGATTTGACGAGGTTTATCCCCCTGGCGGTGGAGATTATCCGGGCTCTTGGGTTCCGCTCGCGGAATTCCCGAAGCCAGCCTGTATGATCGGGTTCCAGATGGTTTAGTATAAGGTAATCTATCCGGGAAAAATTCGCCCCCGCGGAAATCAGCGCCGTTTCTACCTGCTCCGACGCATTGGTCCAGTCCCGGAAAAGGTCGATAAGAACGGTTTTTTCACCTTTAATAAGGTAACAATTAAGGGAAACCCCGTGAGGAATGGGCCAAATGCCTTCAAAAAGATCTTCGGTCTGAATATCCGCATGGATGCAATAGACGGAATTGGAGAGAATTTGAGCATTCATCAAACGCGCCGGTGAAGGGGTTTTTACCGCTTAAGAACGGAAACAACCCGTTCCAGCACCTTTTTCCGGTCCAAAGGCTTGACTATATAGCTTTTAGCGCCCATGAGAAGGGATTTTTTAACAACATCTTCCTTTCCCAACGCGCTGACCATGATGACACACGCTTCCTTGTTAAATTCCAGTATTTTTTCAAGCGCCGAAACACCATCCATTACCGGCATGGTGATGTCCATGGTGACCAAATCGATGTTTGGATACAATTCCTTGTATTTTTCAACACCTTGGGCCCCGTCCGCGGCGGTTCCCGCCACCTCAAAACCCTCGGAAGTGAAGATCTGACCGAGCTGTTTTGCTATGAACATGGAATCATCTACCACAAGTACCCGGTATGAACCACCCTCCGGTTTTATTCCCTCGGGCGGCTTTTCATTGATGCTGGGCATATCACTCTTTGCTATCATGCCGTTCACTCCTCTTCTTCTTATACTTTATGGTATAGTATGACACAAGTCAAGTACGGTAGCATCACATTGATGGCAGTTCCCTTTTTATTGGCGCCCATGGCAGGTTTAAGCCACCGGGCCCTCCGCGAGTTGATTGAAGGTTTCGGCGGTTGTACCGGGTATTTTACCGAAATGACAAGCGCGGCTGGCCTGCTTGCAGGCGGCCCTTTTGAGGCGTGGTACCTTGACGGCGGTCCCCGGCCCGAAAAGGTGGTGTACCAGCTTGAAGGTTCTTCCGCGGAAAAGATCGCTTCGGCGGCGGCGGTTTTGGACCGGCTCCCCTGTGCCGGCATAGACATCAACATGGGCTGCTCTGCGCCGCCCATACGCAAGGCGGGAGCCGGGGTGGCCTGGATGGCATCGGCGGACAGGGCAGGGGATCTTGTCGCCAAAGTCCGCAAATCGACAAAAAAACGCCTCAGCGTCAAAATCAGAACCGGTTTTACCGGTGATTTTGATTATCTTCTCCGTTTTTGCCGCCGACTCGAAGAAGAAGGAACGGAACTTATAATCCTCCACCCCCGTACCGCCGGTGAAAAGTTCCGCCGCAGGGTCCGTTGGGACTATGTATACCGGCTCAGGGAGGAACTGCGTATACCGGTGGCCGGAAACGGCGACATTTTGGATGCGGCGGATCTTGCAAGGCGCGCCGCTTTTGAGGTTTGTGGGGACAGGGCTGACGGCGGGGGCAATGCCGGCGGCCTTATGGTGGGCAGGGCTGCCGTGCGGAAACCCTGGATCTTCGCGCAGGCCCGGCGGATGGCGGCCGGGCTGACGGCGGGGACAGAGCCGCCCCCCGTCGAGGAGACGGGGCTCCGGTTTTTGGACTTATTGGCGCGCTTTCAGCCTCCCGAGTTCCATTTAAGCCGGGCGCGGCGCTTTTTCGGATATTTCTGCGATAACCTCGCATGGGGAAATTATGTAAAGAACCTGATCAACCGGGAAGAAAGCCTTGCCGGGATTGAGCGGGTGTGGAAAATCCATTTTGAGGAACACGAGGAACCATAAACCCGCGGGGTATGAGAACTGTATCCGTTCAACCGGCCGCTAGAGACCAAACTCCATGATCTGGCCGGCCCAGAGACAGGCCGCTACAGCTTCCTGGCAGTTGATATTACGGGCATAATCGACATAGGCGTCATAGTCTGACTGAACACAGAGGCCATTGCAGGCGTCGTGAATATTCGCGTTTCCTTCATAGTCAAGGATACATTTGGTCTTTATGCCCCCAAAGGCGCGGGCGGCAATACGGTCACATTGTTCACTGCCGGCAATCCCCAAAAGTCCCGCTTTTTTAACCGCATAGAGAAACATGGCGCTGCCTGAAGTATCATGCCAATTTTTGGGATGTGAGGGCTTGTCTACCACCTGGTACCACAACCCGGAAGCCGGATCCTGCACCTTTTCCAGGCTGTCTATCAATCTGCAAAGTTGCATGGAAAGCCTTTCATAGCCCTGAAAATCCTTCGGCAGCAGTTCCAGCGCATCCGCAAGGATCATGGCGTACCATCCAAGCCCTTCGCTCCAAACCTCAGGCGATGTACCGGTAACAGGATGCGCCCAAGGGGCCTTTCCATCTTCGCTGTAAGCATGGTATAAAAGACCGGTGCCGTCCTTTTCGCAACGGTCAAAAACAATGGAAAGCTGTCTGACTGTTTCACCAAAACAAAAATCCCTGTCATCTACATATTTACCGTACCGGGTCAGAAACATGAGTCCCATGAAAAGCCCATCCACCCACATTTCACGGGGCAGATGCCGGCCGTGCCAAAATCCTCCGTCTTCGTTCCGCGGGTAATCATCAAAGGCCTGCCTGACATGCCGTGAGGCGATCCTGTATTTTTCCTGCCTGGTTGTCTGCCATGCCCAAACCAGAACAGAGCCCGCCATGATGTCATCCAGACTGATCCCGGTAAAGGCCGGTATCCCGCCGTTTTCCCCGACGTGCTTTTCACAATAATCCAACACATATTGCCTGTATCTTTCATCACCGGTTTTTTCGTACAGCCGGATAAATCCCCAGAGCATGAAACCTTGGGGATAACACCAAGACCGATAGGGGTAATCGTCGGCATGAGGATATCTGCGCATGATCGTACCGGCGATCAAGAGGGTGTAACTTGTTTCCACGCAGGATCCTCCATATTGACAACACATCCGCTTCGGGACGAGTCTATCGCGGCAAAAACCATTTCCAGTGTCCGTATGTTGTCATGTATATCACTTTGGGCGCTACGGCCCTGTTCCACGGATTCAAATATGTCGGTCAACAGGCTGCGGCCCGACAAATCGTCTGAATTGACGGTATACTCCCGCCCGCCGCCGTTTCCGCCTGAAACACTGATGCCGCCGCCATTGATCCTCATGATTCCCAAGTCTCCTTCAATCCGCCAGTTTCCCGGCCAGCCGGTTTCATCGCAGCAGGCGGCAAGCTGGCCCCGGTAGGAAACCCGCACGCCGTTTTTCATGGTGACAAGCACGTCCGCGTTGGCGTTACGGGGATAATGAGAATTGGACGGCGCCCATACGGCGGCGCACACATTTACCGCATCGGAGCCGGTCAAAAATCTGACAAGATCAAAGTGGTGTATGGACACATCCATGAGGAGGGGATGCTCCAGTTCCATGTGGTAACCGGTTGTTCCTGTAACATGATGGTTTCGATAAAATTCGACGCCGATACTTTGAATACGGCCAATTATGCTTTCTTCGATCAGGGTTTTGGCCTTTTGCATCACGTGAAAGAAACGGTAATTCTCCGCGATGTAAACAGGTTTCCCGTATTCGTCCGGGGCTTTAAGCAAAGCCGCCGCGTCTTCCCTGTTCAGGGCGATGGGTTTTTCACAGAGAACCGCCGTTCCCTTTCTGAGGGCGGCAAGGGAAGTGGCAAGATGCGCAGCCGGAGGAGTAACATTGAGCAGCAGATCCGGCTTTACGGTATCCAGTGCGGCTTCAAGATTCTCAAAAATTTGATCCTGCCGCAGTCCCGAGGTTTTTCTGATCCAGTCATAGCGGTCTTTGTTTGTACTGACCACTCCTGCCAATTCGGCGCCCTCCCAGCCTGAAAGCACATGTTCCAGCCATTGGCTTCCGAAACTGCCGACGCCCAATTGTACAATCCGGTATTTTTTCATATTGTCCCCTTTTTGAAGCCCTGAAACCATTTGACGCCGTCACTGCGCCCATATTTGGGTAGAACTTTCAACGGCATTGCCGCTTTTGAACGCCTGTTTCATAAGAACCGTCAGGTATTGATCCTGCAATGCCTCTTCCAGGGGATAAATTGCCCTGCCGCCTTTCACATAGGCGCCCATTCCCTCAAGCACGGCAGCCAGCGCAAGCTCATCATCGCTGAGGCGGCATGGGCCCCATGGGTTTTGATAATACCAGTGTCCGCCGCCGCTGTACCCCAGGATGTGAGGAGGGCCCATGCTGCCGTCCACGCCTGACGCTTCCCTCCGCAATGTGAAGGTCGTGGGCGTCCTGTGATCCAGCAGGTAGCGCACTTCGTGTCCGGCTATTTCTCCCCGCTCTCCCCGGATGAGCACCCTTGGCCCCCGTATTACGGAAAAATACTGTTCTTCGGTAAAATCGAAAAGTCCCCATTTTCCGTCGAAGTCAAAAACGGCAAGCTCCTGGCGGTCTTCAATTATCTCCTCTCTTTCCGGATAACCCTGCCGGCCTGGGCCCCGGATTACGGGATTGGTAAATACCTTTCCGCTGATCCGGCAGTTCTGAAAACCCGCGTCCAGATATTTCCGCAAAAGGCTGACGCCGTGATATCCGTGACCGGCGGACACCTGCGCCTGACTGACTGTCCCGACAAGTCCGCTTTTGATTACCGCGAGTCGCGCGGCATGGACAGGCTGCAGCCAGTACTGTTCGGAAAACTGGACTTTCTTTTTGTCAGGAATGTTGTTGTACAGATCGCTGATAACGGAAACATCTTCGGGGGCAAAAGTTTCACTCAGCACATAATATCCACCCTTAACGGCCTTTACAATAAATCCGGGCAGAATGGAAGGAGGAAGCGTCAGTACCAGAAAGTCGGCTCCCTTGTCAACGGCTTCCAAATCCCCGATGATCCGCACTCCCCATTTTCCCTTTAGATACGCGGCCCGTCTTTCGTCCGGCTCAATGACAAAAGAAACCCTGAAATGTCCGGAAAGTTCCGAGGCTGTCCTGAGAAAGAATTCCGAACGCCAGCCGCCGCCTGCAATGCCAAATGTGTACGGCATATCAGCGGTAATGGGCATTCGCCGCACTGTTCCAACTCTGGGCCAGAAGCTTGTCTATGAGATCTTTGGCCTGCCTGTAACTGCGGGTACGGGCATCATTGCAGAGCCACAGTACCAACTGTTCCCTGTCATGATTTTCGTATGCCTCAATGATATTCTGCGCGGCAATAAGCCGGGGCAATATCACATTGTTCATGAGACGCGGCGGAAATGATCCCATGTGCACATTATGTATGCCTGTTGCGTTACAGATTACCGGAATCTCCACAAAGATATCATCGGGAATCCCCGTTACCGCTCCCCTGTTGGGAACATTCAGTATCAACGTCCGCTCGATTCCGTTTGAAAGTGAATCAATGAAGGGAATATGCTCTTCGGTAGTTTCCGAAGGCCGGTAGGCTTCCATGACCGATTTACCGGAATCGACAATCCGGGCAAGCGTATCCTGTATGACGGTCTTTGAGGCAAGATAACTGTCCCATCCGGGTTTTGAATCAAATCCGCCGTTCTTGCCGTACCACGTGCATTTTGTCTCATGGTCGGTGTGGGTCCACCAGGGGGTTCCCGAACGCACCGCGTCGCCTATCGGCATAACTCCATACAGGCGGTACGCCTCAATGGCGCCCGGGGAAAGCTGATCTTTTGAGAATACGCGATTCGGATCAAGGTATCGTTCACTTTTCCAGTAGTCCGCAGCTTTTGTTCTGATCCATTCGTCCAGCAGGGGATAGGCGTCTTTTCCCCCATAATAAAATTTAGTAAGCCAGATACAATGGTTAAAACCAAACATTTCGGCGTTAACTTTCTCGATATCAAGGCTGAGCTCCTGGACAATCTCTTTGTATGCGTTATGCCCGTGACACACCCCCACGGCCTTTACCCTGAAATTGCGGGTAATATAATTGGTACCTTCAAATACGGGGTTGCCGGTCTGCACCAGCCACGCATCGGGACAGAGGGCCTCAATATCTTTTGCGAGACCTTCAAAAAATGCCAGCTGATGATAGGCCCCGATACCGCCGTAATAACAGGAAACCCTGTCGCCAATACCCCGGTAGTACCCCGCTTCCTCGGCAATGATTCTCTCCTTTTCCAGAGGGCCGTAACCGCCCACTTTAACCGCGGAAATAATGTACTCCGCCCCCTCCAGC
>JAIROE010000075.1 GCA_031257715.1 Treponema sp.
GAAGGAGGGGGAGCTTCTGGAGATGATAGGGGCCCTCAACGCGGATGAAACGGTTCACGGCATCCTCGTTCAGCTTCCCCTCCCTTCCCATATACGCGAAGGGGCGGTGATTGCCGCCATTGATCCGGCGAAGGATGTGGACGGTTTTCATCCGGTGTCGGCGGGGAACATGCTTTTGGGGGGGAAGGGGTTCCTTCCCTGTACGCCGCACGGGGTGCTTCATCTGCTCCGCGAGGAGGGGATTCCCACGGACGGCGCCCGCGCGGTGATTCTGGGGCGGTCCAATATCGTGGGCAAGCCCCTTGCCTGCCTTCTTTCCCGCCGGGATGTCAACGCCACGGTTACGCTCTGCCACACCGGGACGCGGGATCACGGCTTTTACACCAGGGAGGCGGACATTCTTGTCGCCGCCGCCGGCCGGCCGGGTCTTGTCACGGCCGATATGGTGAAGGAAGGGGCCGCGGTGATAGACGTGGGGGTAAACCGCGTGGCGGACCCCGGTTCGAAGAAGGGCTACCGTCTTTGCGGCGATGTGGATTACGGGCCGGTGTCCCGGAAGGCCGGCTGGATCACCCCGGTTCCCGGCGGGGTGGGGCCCATGACGGTCGCCATGCTGCTCCTTAATGTGGTCCAGGCGGCGGAAAACGCCATGGAGCGTCATGGTTGACGTCCAGAACGAGGCCGACGGCCGCAACGTTCCCCTTGCCAAAGTGGGGGTCAAGGGCCTTGAATACCCCATCCGTGTGCTGGACAGGGTGAACCGCGTTCAGCATACGGCGGCGAAAGTGGATCTGTACGCGGACCTTCCCCGCCATTTCAAGGGGACTCACATGAGCCGCTTCATCGAGATTTTCCACCGGTACCGTGAGGATCTTTCCATGCCCCGTTTCCTTCAGATGCTCAGGTGTATCCGGGGGGATCTGGAGGCGGAATCCGCCTTCGGCTCCATGACGTTCCCTTATTTTATGGAAAAGAACGCCCCTGTTTCGGGGCTTCCCGGCATGATGTCCTACGAGTGCCGTTATCAGGGCTGGGTGAGGGATTCCGCAAAAAGGCATTTCACCGTTTCGGTCTGTGTCCCGGTGACGACGGTCTGTCCCTGTTCGCGGGCGATAAGCGACAGGGGGGCGCATAATCAGCGGGGCATGGTCAGGGTGGAGGTGGAACTGGGCCCCTTCTTCTGGATCGAGGATATTATCGCCCTTGTGGAAAAATCGGCGTCAAGTCCCGTCTATTCGATCCTCAAGCGGGAGGACGAGAAGTTCGTGACCGAGCACGCCTATGACAATCCGAAGTTTGTTGAAGATTTGGCCAGGGATGTGTATATTGAGTTAAAAGGTATGGATGTTTTTCCCCGTTTCTCGGTGGAAGCGGAAAACTTTGAAAGCATCCACAACCACAGCGCCTTTGCCTTTGCCGAATACGACAGGGAGGCTGGTCATGAATGAAATTGAGCCGTATCCGTCGTCAAAAACCCTGACAAAACGGGGGGTTACCGCGATCTTTTCCCTGGCCGCCGGGGTTTTTCTTCTTATCATGAACGCGGTAGGCTCCCGTATTCCCGTTGTGGGCCCTATTCTGGGGGGGCTTATCGCGTTCACGGGTGTTCTCGCCCTCCTTTCCAAAGATCCCGATAACAGGAAGCCCGGGCTTGTTCTTGCCGCCGCCGGCGCGCTGACGCTTCTTGCCAGGGCCAGAAACCCCCGGATTATGTCCATAGCCGGAACGCTCCTTGGCATAGGGGCGGTGGGCTTTATCGTCTTCGGGCTGTGGAACGGCGTTAAATTCATGAGGGATCTTATGAGGCGGTCATGAGTGTTTTCCCGGTATGACGTATTTCTTTGAAACCTACGGCTGTCAGATGAATGCCGCCGAATCGGCGGCGCTGGATCTTGTCTGCCGGGAGCGGGGCTGGGAGAAGGCCGTGAGCGGCGAAAGCGCCGATCTCGTGCTGCTTAACACCTGTTCCGTCCGCGAAACCG
This sequence comes from Treponema sp., assembly GCA_031257715.1. The sequence goes on from JAIROE010000075.1 coordinate 1,983, forward strand.
CCGAACGGCGGGTTTTGGGCAGATTGGCCCTGTATGCGAGCCTTAAAAAAAAACGGGCTTTTGTCCTTGTTGTTTCAGGCTGTATGGCCCAGCGTCTGGGCGGGAGCCTCAAGGAGCGGTTTTCCGTGGATCATGTGATGGGAACCCGTTCACGTTCCCTCTTTCCCCTGATCCTTGAAGCGGCCGAACGCGGGATGGGGGGGGAAGCGTCTTTGCTTCCTCCGCCCGGCGAGGAGCCGGTTTTTTCCTTTTCGTCCTCGCATCTTGAGGAGGGCAGTTTCCGCAGTTTTATTCCCATAATGCACGGCTGCAACAATTTCTGTTCCTATTGTATTGTTCCCTATGTCCGCGGGCCGGAAATTTCCCGTTCCCCCCGGGACATCATCAATGAAATGGGCCTTGTGGCGGAAAAAGGGGTCCGGGAAATAACCCTTCTCGGGCAGAATGTCAATTCGTACCGGTGGAAAGGCGGGGACGGTTTTCCCCCTGTGGATTTTCCCGGATTGCTGCGCCTCATTGCGGGGGAACTTGATCCGCGTAACCGGAGCCCCATACGGTGGGTCCGCTTTTTGTCGGCAAATCCGGGGGATTTCTCTCCGGAAACGATACGGATCATGGCGGAGCACGGGATCTTCTGCCGTCATATTCACCTGCCGGTTCAGCACGGTTCAAACCGGATCCTTAAGGCGATGAACAGGCGTTATACCAGGGAACAGTACCTGTCGCTTGCCGGGGAAATCAGGCGGGCCATGCCGGAAATGACTTTTTCCACGGATATCCTTGTGGGTTTTCCCGGAGAAACGGAGGATGATCTTGAAGAAACCCTGAACCTTATGGGCGAAGTCCGTTTCCTGTACGCCTATATGTACCATTACAACCTCCGTGAAGGGACCGCGGCCTGTGATCTTCCCGGCCGTGTGGCGGAAGATGTCAAGCGGGAACGGCTTTCCCGGGTTATCGCCCTTCAGAAGAAACATACCGCCTTGCTCCTTAAAAGCCGTGTCGGCTTTCGGGAACGGGTACTTGTTGAAGGAATTTCCCGGAAAAATGCCGATGAATTAATAAGCCGTACTGAGCGTGATGAAATGGCGGCGGCTCCCGGCAAGGCTTCCCTGATAGGAACTTTTGCGGAGCTTACCCTGTCCGGCCTTGCGGGAAACACCTTCAGGGCGCGGGATCTTGTTTCCGTGGAATAAGGAGAATGACATGCCCTGGCGTTTAATTGGATTTATCGTTCTTTTTGGCGTATTTTTGGCGTTTATCACCCTCAATCTGGGAAATTCAAGCGATATTTCCTTCGGATTCAGGGTCTTTACCGGCGTGCCGGTGTACCTGACCGTCTTTGCCTCGTTTATTCTGGGGATGCTCTGTACCATTCCCGTCATGGTATCCATCAGGCTGAAAAAGAAAGGAAAGCTCAAGGCGGAAGGGAAACAGCCCTTCCCGGCGAAAAAGAAAGACGGGGGAGAAACAGGCAAACTTGAGGAATTACCCGGAGAAGACGGCCCCTATGGGATCGATTGACCGGTCTTTTGTTTTCAGTCTCGCGGCGGCGTTTCTGCTTGCGGCATCCCTCCCCGCATACGGGGAACAGGCCGGGGCGGGGGCCGAGATTCAAAACCTCAAAAAAACGGCGGAAAGGCCCGGCGCGCCGGCGGTGGAAAAACATGACGCGCTGGTACGCCTGGCCCGGCTGTACGAACTCCTGGGAGATTTTGAGGCCGCCGCCGAAACGTGGCTCGGGGCCGCCTCCGCCGAACCGGGGAAACTGGACGACGCTTCCCTGGTGAGGGGAGGGCGTTGTTTTGCCGCGATGGGGGAATGGGAGAAGGCCGAAGCCGCGATAGCGCCTGTGCTTCTGTCAAGCCGGGACGGCGGGGTATGTCTTGACGCCCGCTATCTGGGAGCCCGGATCGCCGCCTTCCGTTCCGGGGACACCTCCGTCCTCTGCTCCCTTTTGGAAGATCCCGGCTTTTCGGAAATGAAACCGGCCATTTATTACACGCTTTGGCGTCTTACCGGCTCCGAAACCTGGAAGGCGCCCCTGCTTTCCGAATATTCCCGGAGCCCGGAAGGCCGCATCGCCGCGGGCGGAAGTGCCGTGGACATGAAGCCTTCCGCGTTGTGGCTTCTCCCCGCCGGCCTTGACCCGGTTTTCCCCGGCGGAGCAAAGCCCTCTTCGGCAGCCGGGACGCCCGGCATACAGGCCGCCGTTCCTGACGCGCGGGCTGCCGCTCCCGCCGCCGGGAAGGCGCTTCAAACCGGGCTTTTTGGAAGGGAAACGAATGCCGCCGCGATGAGGGACAGGCTCAGGGCCGCGGGCTTTTCACCTGTCATGGCGCGGCGTACCGTAAAAGGGCAGGAGTACTGGGCCGTTTATGTTCCCGCCGGGAACGATGTAAACGGAGCCATAGGGCGGCTCAAATCCGCGGGTTTCGACGCTTTCCCCGTGGATGTATCCGTGTTCGCGGAACTTTAACCGTCAATCGGCGGCGCGGGTCAGGGGAATGGCTCCTTCGCGGAGATCCTGTATGCCCATGGCCCCCAGGCGCACACGGAAGAGAACCATGGTATTGGCGGCCCGTCCGGCGCCTTCGACACGGAATATTTCCCGCGCCGTCCCGTCCGGCCCTTCTTCCCGCAGTTCCAGCAAATCCCTGTCATTCACCCTGAAAAAAACGTAACGCCCCCTTTTTACGCTTTCTCCGGCGCTGAGTTCGTACACGCCGCCCGGGGAAAACCGTATCTTCCCCATGGAACTGTCGTAGGTCTCGTCAATGTAGGGTATGACCGGCGAAGGTTCTTCTCCGCCTTTTTTCACCGCTCCCGCCCTCCGGTAAGAACCGTCCCAGGAGTTGTTCATCCCTATTTTAAGCCGTACATCCTCAAATACCCTGATCCGTATGCCGTTCAGGGATTCAAGCTCTATATCCAGAAAACGCCTGAGGGTGGTAACCGAAATATTCCGGGATGCGATATACAGCCCGTAGCGGGTGGGGGTGGAATTCTGCCAGGTAAAGACCTGCTGGGTTTCATCGGCGAAGAAGATAAGCTCCCTGCCCTGGGGATCAAAATAGATGTACTGCCGGCTGTCCATGGTGCCGTCGGGGCTGACGTAGTACCACAGATCGTTGATAAACTCCTCAAAAACCCCCGGCGTACCGCTCAAAAGCTCCCGCAGCCTGCGCTGCTCAATCTGGGAACCGGGTATGCGGACCGTTCCGGTCTGCTCATACAAACCGTTGACAGGGTTAAATTCGTAATTTGTTTCAATCTGATCCAGTATGTTTTCCGACTCGTAATCCCGGCCGTACGCGGCGATACGGAAACTCCGGCCCTGGGCCATGCCAAGGTGATAGGCCTGGGGCCGTTCCGTTTCCAGAATGGAAATGGAGCCGTCTATACGGAGTTCGGCGATTTTGATGAAGGGATCGCCGGGACGGTTTGCCTCCGCGGCCGGCCGGGCGGGTTTTCGGAAGATAGTCATGGTGTGCTCCCCAAGGCCGTTCATGCCCGTGAGGATCACGCATGTCCCCCGGTCGCCGACGAGATCCCTGGTGTAGAGCGAGACGGTCCCCGGTCTTGTGGCGGCGGCAGGGGCGTTCCAGAGCCTCTTGTATGTCTTTTCCTTTTCGTCGTAATCAATATAGGTGATGTAAAGGGGGCTGTCTATTTCAAGAAGATTCCTGAACGTGACGATCTGTTCCTCGATCGTATCCCCGTCAAGATCCTGGGTAAGAACCGCGACGACAACTTCCCCGTCGTCCATGGCGGCTCTGGTTCCGGCGCCTTCCTCGTAGGACAAGAGATCCGCGGAGGCGGAATCCCCGGCATCGGCTCCGATTTCCCTCGGGATGATGATCCTCGTCCGGCGCTGTTCCCTGTTTTTCTGGGGGAAAACAAACCGGAACGGGCGGAAAATGAAGATCGCCGCCGCCGCTACGGCAAGACAGATCACAATGGCGGCGAACGCGCTGAAAAATCTTCTTGTCATTCCTTTACACCCGCCATTTCTTCCCCGATCTTTTCCAGCACCCGTGCCAGCGTTTCATCCGCGTTCAGCTCGCTGCGGAAACCGGCCGACGTTATATGACCCCCTCCACTGAAGGCCCTGGCTATTTTGGACACATTGACCTCTCCTTTGGAACGGAGGGAACAACGGACTTTGCCTTCGGCGTTTTCCTTGACCAGAACGGATACGGCAATGTCTTTCGCTTTCAGCGGAAAGTTGATAAAGGATTCGGCATCCTCAAAGGATGCCCCCGTGGATTCCAGATCTTCTTTCCGCAGAACCTGCACCGCCGCCCTTCCGCCGCAGCATATCCGGAGGGTGGAAAGGACCTTTTGCTGGAGAAGCAGGGCCTTCATTGTTCCGCTTTCGTTGAGTTTTCTGTATATGTGGTAGGGAACAACGCCGATCTCCACAAGCATCAGGCAGATCCTGAATGTCCGCAGGGTGGTTTTGATGTATGACAGCGATCCTGTGTCGTAGATTATCCCCGCAAAAGCGGCCGCGGCGGTGTTGTTGTCAAGGCAGACTCCCGCCGCCAGCGCGGTTTCCACCGCCAGTTCGCAGGCCGAGGACGCCGTGGGATCAATCAGCCCGGTAATGGAGGAAAATTTGTTCTTTTCATG
>JAIROE010000196.1 GCA_031257715.1 Treponema sp.
GCCCGGAAGATCTCGTCTATGGCATCCCGGTTGCCGCCCTCGTTTTCAAGGACCAGGACATTCTGCTCCAGCGTATCAACCTGCATCTGGGCTTCGGCAAAAAAATCCTTGAGGAGTTCTTCATTATTCGGATCAAGATAATCACTCATATACTGTAAATCTTATACACAAATCGGTTTGCGTCAAGACTACATATTATAGGGTCTCGTTAAAATATAGGGAAAATTATGGGGAATTTCTGCCGATATATAGACAGGATGAAAAACATACAACTGCGCAAGGTTCGGTTTTTGGGTCTTCTCCTCCTTGTTCTTCCGTTTTTTTCGCTTTTTGGGGCGGAGATAACTGTTCCAAGGCTGGAATTGGCCACCCGGGGCAGGGTAAATGACGACGGGGAATTCGCCCTTTCCACCAACGCCCTTGTGGATATCGCCCTTGACGGCGGCTATAAATTCGGCGTCAAACTGGGACTGGCGTTTGCCGCGGCCGATCTGGGCAAGGCTTTTGCCTACCGGGACTTTCGCTTCCTGCCCCTGCCGCCCGGAACGGCGGTTTCGGATATTGAGTATAACAGCATGACGGATCAGATGAACAAAATAATCGACAGCAGCGCCGTCCTTTCCTTCCGCGTCGCCAAAGCCACCGCCCGCGATCTGTTTAATCTGCCGCTGGAACTTTCCTATTTTATCGGCTACGGGGATACCTTCGGTTCAGGGGAAGAGTTCGCCGCCAGGTACGGCCTTTTTCAGATCCCCACGGATTTTACCGGCTTTTACTATTTTCCCGACGGCATAGACGGCAATATCAACAGACGCTATGAGGGGATCCATCAGGTGCAGGGAACGGGATTTTCCTTTGCCCTTACCCGCTGGAACGGTTTTGTCCCGATGGTTTACCTGTACCAGAACCTTTCGGATCTTGAAACAGGAGGCCTCTCTTTTGCCGGAGCCCGCTATTCAGGTGATTTCCGCCTGCTCTTCAACAAGAGCGGCCTTAGCGTCGAAACCTTCGGCGGGATTACCGGGAGAAAGAACGCCGGCATACAGTTCCGGGGGGGCGCCCTTGCGTTCTTCAGTTCCGGCACGGGCACGGATTTTCTCTTTGAGGCCGGCATTCCCGGCTGGGAAAAGGGCACCAAATTCGGCGTGGATCATCTGTACTTCCTTATCGAGCCCCGGCTGCGCTTCGGCATCATGGCTTTTCATCTGACGTTTTTTTATCATCCCCTTGTGTATCAGGGGATCAAAACGGACGACGAACGGGGAAGGGCGGATCTCAATTTCAAAATCATGTTCGGAGATCCGGTTTCAACGGGCGTTCAGGGAGGAATAGAAAGCACCCTGGGCGTCAAGATTGACGATTACGACGCCATGACCGTCCGGCTTGGCCCCTTTGTCAGCTTTGTCAGCAACGGGCTCCTGTGGAATCTGAAACTCCGCATGAACATAATGGACTACGACGCTCCATATAAAATGTTTGAACTGTTTGCGGGAATACGGACGGCGTATTAGATGAAAAAAAACCGCCTCGGCTTTTCCGCGCCGGCGCTCCGGCTTGCCGCCTTCCTGGCCTTTGCCGCATGTGCCGTGGAAACGGCCGGCGCGCTTGAACTTCGCGTTGAAGGCGGCACGGGAAACATCGCCTTTGATCCCGGCCGGGATTCCCCGCTGGGCAGCGAACGCTTTTCGCCCCGGCCTCATCCCCTGGCGCTCATACGCCTTTCGGGGGAGATTAACAACATGATACAGTACAGGGCCGCCTGGGAACGGGACCAGGTACTGCGGAACCGCGTAACCGGCGGCGTGGAACTGGACTTTTCCTTCATACGGATTGAGGCCGGCGCCGTCCTTGGCCCCTTTAACACCGGAGAAAAACCCCTAAACCCCGGAGCGTCGGGGGGGCTGACGCTTGAATGGCCGGGGATCCTTTTCGGCACAATACGCGGCTCCTCGACGCTGGGTTCCAGCCTCAGCGTGCCGGGAGATTACATACAGGAAACCGGGGAAATCGCCCTGGGATTCTGGGTTCCCAATGTAGTATGCACCTTCTCCCTTTCTTCCGCCGCGTTCAGCAGCCGTTTCAACGAAACGCTCATTGTAAAGGATGAACGGACCCGCTGGCAGTTCAGCGCCGATGTTCACGCCAAAAACGTGCCGTACACAATCATCGTGAACATGGGCTATCAGAGCCTTGAACGTTCCTGTGTTCCGGCCGCCCCCGGCCCCGTGGAAAGTGACGAGCTTAGACTGGTTTACCTTGGCATTGAAGGAACGTGGCGCGTCATCCCCGGCGTGCAAATACTTGCCGGCGCCGAAATGCCCGTTTATTCATGGGGAAAAACGCCGATGCCTGCCCCGAATCTGAACACCACACTCTTTACGGCCCGCGCGGGGGTCATCCTCACCCTGCCCGGCATTCACTGACAAAAAGCCGCTTCCCCCCGGGGGATATTCACCGATTTAAGGACAAGTTTCACCTCGTCATTGGGCCCGGCGGTATCCTTTGCCGCCGCCTGCGTTTCAAGGGCAAGATCGGGAATCATGAAAAGCCAGCGCGGCCCCTTTCTTTCAAGGGCGACGGCGTCCCACACCTCTCCCGTGCGCTCCGAAAGGTACACCGCCGTCCAGTGCGAACGCGACGCCCGTTCCGCCTGCACGACCGCCTGCGCCGCCGCTTCCCCCGCCACGATTCTTGGAAACAGCTCGCCGGAGGAAAGGGGATTTTCGCCCCGAAGCAGGGCGCGGATCTGAAGATGGGCAAGCAGATCGGTGTAACGGCGGAGGGGACTGGTAACCTGGGTGTAGATATCAAGACCAAGCCCCCAGTGCATGCCCGGCTTTACCGAAAGGGTCCTGGGCCGCATGCACCGGCGCAGCCGGTAGGACCCGGCCATGCCCGAAAGGGGATCGCCCGGCAGATCCCCCGCCTCCTGACACACAAAAGGGAAGGGCAGCGAACGCTCCACCGCCCAGCGCGCGGCCCCTTCCCCCGCAAGAAGCATACATTCCCTTATCACCCCGGCGGATTCGTGGCTGGTGATCCGGCTGATGGTGACGGCGTTCCCCTTGATGCCGATATGGACTTCAGGCAGATCGATGATCACCGCCCCCGCCTTGAGCCTGCGCGCAAAGTTTCGCGCGGCAATGGCCCGGAGCGCGGCAAGTTCCCCGGCGTATTGCCCCCCGGTTATACCGTCCGCTTCCTCATAAGTAAGGCGCGTCACGTTTACCAGCGAAGGGAATATCTCGGTCCCCGCGATGCCCCCCTCTTCGTCCAGATCCATTTTGAACGTAAGCGCGGGAGAGAGGCCGGGCGAAATGCCCAGGGCAAACAGGGACAGCGCCTCTTCGGCCAGCATACGGGAAGCGCCCTCGGGAAGGTAGAGCGTCGCGCCCCGGCCGCGCGCCTCCCGCTCGGCGGGACTTTCGGGCAGGATCGAGGAAGCAGGATCGGCGACATGGACATAGAGGGTATTCCCGCAGACCGAAACGGCGTCGTCAGGATCGCCGCTCCACGGGTTGTCTATGGCAAAGGCGGGAAGATCCGAAAGATCCCGCCGCGCCTCCTGTGGCGGAGCGGGGGGAACGGCTTTGGCGGAAACCGAAGAAAGAGCGAAACGGGCGGGATGCGGATTGACCATAGGCGTCCACCACCCCGTTTCAAGGAGCAGCCTGTGGGCGTCTTCGGGCGTTTCGGGGAGCCCCAAGTCCTTCATGGTGCGGCTCTTTTCGGTTTTACCACAGGCAAGGGCTTCCACATCCTGCAAGAAACGGCCGGCAAGGGGATTTTCCCTTACGGCGGCGGACGTTCCCCCCTTTTTGAGCAGCCCGATAAACGCCTCCCGTTCCCTCCCCTCCTGTTCTTTTGCCCCCCGCCTCTTTTCCTCCGCCTCCAGTTCCTCCGCCGGACGGCAGATTACCGCGTCAGGCCCGCCTGAAAAATAAAGGCCGTCCAGAAGAAGCCGCATGGCGTCCCACGCGCTTTTGGGAGTAAAGTCCCCATAGACAAGACCTGCAAGTTCCTTAAGGCCCGTTTTTTCCCCAGGCACGGCCGAAAGCAGTTCCCAGGCCTCCCGCACCGCCGCGTCCGCCGCCGGGGCGCCGGAGCTGAAAACCGAAAAGTCCGTTACCGGCCCTGGATGCAGCACCGTTATGTCCTTTTCCCTGACCCGGTATTCGGCCGCCTTGTCCAGCATGACGATGGTTATTCTTTCCCCCCGCGCCGTAACCACGGCCGGACGGTTTTTATAGACGACAAGGCTCTTTTCGGTAATCATTGGGGAAAGTTTACCATGGTTAAACATCAAACGGCTATGCCGTTGGATGTTTAACCGGGAGGCAATTCGCTGCGCGAATT
>JAIROE010000240.1 GCA_031257715.1 Treponema sp.
TCCCGGAAAGTGCGGCAGCCATGATCTGCGTTCCCCCGCCTTCCCCCTCATACTCTTCATACAGCGAAGGGGCATCGAAACCGGTGACAAAATCGCCGTCCATGATCCGGGCGCCGGGCGTGGTGGTAAAGAGGGGGACCGCCTCTACCCCTTCGGGCGCGGCAAGTTCCATGGGGCTGGACCAGAAGAGATCCGCCCCTTCAAAACGTGCGGTTACAGGATGATCCGTCCTGCCGGCCGACGCCTGTATACCTATCCAGTGCGGATAGGGGAGCGTCCTTAAAGCGGGCCTGTCAAGGACCAGCGCCTCCCGCACTTCTGCCCCGTAGGAAGCGATCATGGCAAGAAGGCCCTGGTCGTGTACCTTCCGCGCCTCAAGGCTCTCCCTGTCAAGCTCAACTCCTTCCAGCGCAAACAGGGCTTTTCCCCCCGCCCTTACATACCGGTCGATATGGTACAGGGCCCATTCGTCCAGTTCCCCGGCCCCGCCCAGCACCAGGAGCACGGACAGGTTCTCCGGAATTTCCCCGCCGGCTTCAAGCCACAGAACGCGGAAACCGGAGCGAAAGATCGCTTCCGCGGCAAAACCGTAGTCGCCGTCCCGGCTGCGCGAGCTGTCGCCGATGATGATCCCGGCGCTCCGTTCCCTGTCCCGCACCAGAGAACGAATACGGGAAGTAACATCGTATTCAAGGGAATCAAGGGAAAACACGACGGGGATCACTTCGGCCTTTTCAAGGTATTCTATCACGATACCCGTATAGACCGCGGCAAGGGCCAGCCCGTCCTTTTCCGTAATTTCCATCCGCCGGGGCCGTATCCCCATCGCCTCAACATGCTCCGTCAGATTCGTCCCGGCCGGATCGCGGACGGCAAGGGTGATCCTGCCGTGCGAAGATACGGCGTATTCCGCGAGCATGTCCTCAATGGTCCGGGGAACGGGACTTGCGGCGCGGAGCCTTCCCGACACGTAATAGGTGATGCGCACCTCATCTTCAATTTCCGTGTAGAGGTTACGGGAAACGGGAGACAGGGTATAGGCCCGATCCCGCGTCAGATCAAAACGCAGGCCAAGACGGCCGCTTGCAAGCAGCGCGAGGAAAAAAGCCAGGAGGGCGAGGAATGTCAGCGCATCCGTCTGTCTTCTGGTCATGCTACTTCCACTTCCTGTAAAAGAGCGTCCTGGCGTTAAGGTAGAGAAAAAGGAGTGTCAAAATGACGAAGAAAAAAACATCTCGCGTGTCGATGATGCCGCGGGCAAAACTTTCAAAATGAAAAGAAAGCGAAATATAGCTGAAGAACGAAGAAAGAACGCCCGGAAGGGTGAAGTTTGCCGCAAGCCTGTTGAGCAGCATGACCGCCATGAGCACGGCGGCGCTTCCCAAAAAACTTCCGGCCTGATTTTTTGAAAGGCTCGAAAGGAAAAGCCCCAGTGCGGAGGCGGAGGCGGCAAGGAGCAGCGCCCCCGTGTATTCGGCAAAGATCACTCCGCCGTCAAATTCGCCAAAAGGAAGAAGGCTCAGGGGAAGGGGGAGGGTAAGGGCAAGCATGACGGAGAGCATCGCAAAAACGGCGGCGAATTTTCCCAGCACCAGATCCCATTCGGAAAAGGGCATGGTAAGGAGCAGTTCGATACTCCCCGTCTTCCGCTCCTCGGCCCAGCTTTTCATGGTAACGGCGGGGATGACGAAGATGAAAGCCACGGGAAAGGCCGCGAAATAGCCCCGCAGGGAAGCCGTGTCCATGGCGAAGAAGCGCTCAAAATAAAAAAACCGGATCGAGGTAAAAAGGAGAAAAAACACCGCGGCTCCCCAGCAGGCGGGAGAGACGGCGGAAGATAAAAGTTCCTTTCCGGCAAGGGCCGCGGCGCGGGAAAAGATTTTCACGGAGAAAATCCCTCCCGGCGTTTTTTCCGGCCTTCATCCGGATCCGTCAGCTTTACAAAAATATCCTCCATGCTTACGCGCTTTCTTTCCATCGAAAGGATCTTGAAACCTTCCGCCCTGGCCCAGTCAAACAGGCGCTCCCCCGCCTCGTCGCCGCCCGGTGAAACGGAGAAGCGGAGGCGGACGAGATCCGGCCCCCCGCTTTCGGCGGAAAGGATCGTAAATCCCGCGCCCGGGGAGGCGGCCTCCGCCGTCAGGAGAAAAGAGGCCCCCTTGACGAGCAGTTCCCAGACGGCGCCTTTCATCGTCCCCGCTATGTCTTCGGGTCTTCCCTGGGCGGCGACGCGGCCCCCGTTGAGGATGAGCACCCTCGGACAAACCGCATCCGCTTCCCGCATGATATGCGTCGACAGGATCACGGTCTTTCTTTTTCCCAGTTCCCGTATGAGAGAGCGGATCTCCACGATCTGGTTCGGGTCAAGGCCTGCCGTCGGTTCATCAAGGATAAGGACGGGCGGATCATGAATGATGGCCTGCGCCAGGCCCGTCCGCTGCCTGTAGCCCCCCGAAAGGGTTTCCATGCGCCGGTTCCTCACCGCCCCAAGCGCGCAGGACTCAAGGACCGCCTGTACGGCGTCCTTTCTTTTTTTGGCGGGAACAAGGCGCGCCGAGGCAACGAAACGCAGAGACTCCTCAACGGTACGATCGCCGGACAGGGGGACCTTTTC
>JAIROE010000082.1 GCA_031257715.1 Treponema sp.
AGGATATCATATTCGGCGGTAAGCGCAAGGCAGAGATCAACAGCCGCCCTGCCGTAACGTTTTGCCGCCTCGGCGTAATCGGAGCGGGCCCTGGGCGCCGAGAGTCCCATTTGACGGAACTCCGTTTCGCTTGCCGGACCCCGCCCCGTCAGGACAAGGTAGTCCCCGAGTTTGCGGAAGCACCATGCAAGGCCGGCAAGGATGGCGGCGGGGCTTTCCTTTGCCCCCAAAAGGGCATGGAGCGATTCAATGCTCCGCGCGAGATCCCCCCGCGCGATGCGGGAAAAAAGGATGAAAGCCGATTCTTCCCGCGTATGCGAAAGCCATTCTTCGGCCATGGCGGCGTTCAGCGTTTTATCCGGCCGCTTTGCCAGAAAAAGGCAGAGCCGCGAACATTCGTTCTTTAATGCCGTGGTGTTGTTTTCCACCATCTCGAGAATCGTCGCCACCGCCTCCTCTTCCACGCGGTATCCATTCCGGCGGAAAAAAGAGCGCACCCATTCGGCCTTTTCATTTTCAAAAAGTTCCCAGAAGATCTGTTTGCCCCGGCCCGCGGCGTCTTCAAGGGCCCTGGCAAGGCGCGTCTCCCCGGAAATGAGCACCGCGGCGGTAAGGGGAGGAAGGGACGCGAGGGCGGACGCGAGGGTTTCCGCGTCGTTTTTTTTAACGGCGTCTGCGTTTTTTATGAAGAAAAGCCGCTTTTCGGCAAAGAGCGAGCCGTTAAGGAGAGCGTCGCATATTTCGGGCACGGGGGTTTCCCCCGCATAGAACGAAAATTCTTCCGGAGGAGACGCGGGAGGCGCTTCCGCAAGATTTTTCCGGAGTTCCTGGACAGCTTCTTCCTTTCTGCCCAGTTCCGGCCCCAGAAAGAGATAGCAGCCCCGCGGGACGGTTCCCATCAGTAAGACCTGATGATGTAGGAGAGCCTTCCCAGAACCCGCACGTTCTGGCTGTAGATGGGCCTGTATTCGGGATTTTCCGGCTGAAGCCGTATCCGGCTGCTTTCCCTGAAAAAACGTTTCAGCGTTACCGCCTCGTCCACTACGGCCACGGCGATTTCCCCGTTGCGGGGACTGTTCAGGTTTTCGATGACCGCCGTGTCGCCGTCCATGATGCCCGCGCCGGACATGGAGTTTCCCCGTACTTTGAGCGCAAAGTACTTCCGGTTTTTTTTCAGCATGGACCAGGGCAGGGAGATAGACCCCTCCCAGTTTTCCTCCACCAGAATGGGCTGCCCCGCAGCCACGGTTCCCAGAAGCGGAATTTTGGCAAAATCATCCGCCTTTTCGCCGCCGCGGACCAGTTCCATGGTCCTGGATCGCTTGCCCGCCTGCCTGAGGCGGCCCTTCTTCTTCAGGGCCGAAACATGATCGTGCGCGGCCTTTACCGATACCGAAAAATAATCCGCTATCTCCCGTATTGTCGGGGGATAGGTGTGGGCGCTTATGTACTCCGCGATGAATGACAGCACTTCATTTTGACGATGTGTAAGTTCTTTCATCGTTCTTCCCTTTCACCGTGGACCACGCTGTCTACGGTTATTTTATATTTTTTAAGTTTGGCGTGAAGGTTGCTCGGGTAGATGCCGATTGCCTCCGCCGTCCTGGATATTATACCACTGTTTCTGGAAAGTTGAAACTCCAGAAAATATTTTTCGAAAGAATCCCGCGCGCCGGTCAGGTTCATGTCCATGATTCCCCGGGGAAGGAGAACCTCCCCCGCATCCCCCGGCTTCCGTTTCTCCGCGCTTCCGCCGAAGGCTTCGGGGTTTTTGCGGAGCAGATCCGCGGCCCTTTCCGCGCCGAAACTGCCGCCGTTCCGGCACATCACGGACATACGCTCCGCCAGATTGCGCAGTTCCCGCACATTACCCGGCCACGGATGGGCCTCAAGCAGCCGGACGGCGCCTTCTTCGAGCACCAGTTCAGGAAGGCCGAGGCTTTTGAGAAAGTGGCCGAGGAGGAGGGGAATGTCCGCGGGCCGCTCGCGGAGGGGAGGGATTCGTATGGGGATGACGTTGAGGCGGAAAAAAAGATCCTCACGAAAACGGCCCGCGGCGCACTCGGCGGCAAGATCCTTGTTGGAAGCCGCCAAAATGCGCACGTCGGTGCTGATGGTCTTTTCCCCGCCTACCCGTTCTATCTTTTGTTCCTGTATGGCCCGTAATACCTTGGCCTGCGCGGAAAGAGACATGTCGCCTATCTCGTCAAGGAAAAGGGTTCCCCCCGAGGCCTGTTCAAAACGGCCCTTTCTTGAAGACGCCGCGCCGGTAAAGGCCCCCTTTTCATGGCCGAAGAGTTCGCTTTCTATGAGGGTTTCGGGAATGGCCGCGCAGTTCACTTCCACAAAGGCCTTCCCCGCGCGGGAAGATCCGTTATGAATGGCCCTTGCGACAAGTTCCTTGCCGGTGCCGTTTTCTCCGGTGACAAGAATGCGGGCGTCGCTGGCGGCGGCCTGCCTTATGAGGGCGCGGACCGCTTCTATTTCATCGCTTACGCCTATGATTTCCTCGGAAAAACGGACGTTCTTCTTAAGGTCCCGGTTTTCTTCGCGCAGGCTGCGCATGGCAAGGGCGTTGCGGCACACCGTCAAGACCTTGTCGAGGGAAAGGGGTTTCTCCAGAAAATCGAAGGCCCCCAGCTTTACCGCCCGCACCGCCATGTCTACATTGGCGTGGCCCGAGATCATCACCACTTCAATGCCCGGCCATTCAGCCCGCATTTTTTCAAGGGCCTCCATACCGCCGAGACGGGGGAGCAGAACATCAAGAAAAACAAGGCTTACCGGCTCCACCGCCAGAACTTCAATGCCCATAACGGCGTCTTCCGAAGTATGGACCCGGTATCCTTCGTCCTCCAGAATGGAGGCAAGCGTGCGGCGTATTCCAGGCTCATCATCTATAATCAGAATGCCGGTCATTGTTCCGAATCGGTCCCTTCGCCTTCTTCAATGGGAAGATCAATGAAAAAAGTAGTTCCCGTTCCCTCCCTGGAATTAAACCAGATGGCTCCGCCATGATCGCCGACGATCCGTTCCACAATGGGAAGCCCCAGTCCTGTTCCGGATTCCTTGGTGGTATAATACGGTGTAAAGATGAAGGGACTTTCTTCCGCCGGAATTCCCTTTCCCGTATCCTTGATGCTCAATCTACAATACCGGGTCTCGTGCTTTTTGACAAGATCGGTACGAAGCTCTATGGACCCTTCTCCGTTCATGGCGTCTATGGCGTTGATGACGAGGTTTGTCAGTACCTGGGAAATGCGGTGCTGATCCATCTTCACCATAAGGCTGCCGTCCATGTACTCCGTATCAAAGCGCACCTTCGGATAGGAGGCGGTGTAAGGGCTTATGGCCGCTTCCGCCGCTTCCTTGAGACAGGTCCAGGAGAGGGAAGGCTCCATCGGTTTGGAGAGGGTGCGGAATTCGGTTAAAAGGGTGGAAAGCCCTTCGGTTTCCTGGATGACGGCCATCATGGAGCTTTCAAGGATTTCGCCTATATGTTCCGGATCGTTCCGCCAGCGGCGCAGAACCCGTTCGGCCGACAGCTTGATGGGGGTAAGGGGATTTTTGATCTCGTGGGCAAGCTGCTGGGCCATGTTCTGCCAGATAGTGATCTTTTCCGCCTTGAAGAGGGCCGCCCTTGATTTTTCCAGATCCTGTACCATGGAATTGAAGGAGCGGATGAGGAGTCCAAGTTCGTCTCCCCGGCGGGCAAGTATCTGTATGGAAAAATCCCCCTCGGCCACACGCCGCGTCGCCTCGGTCAACTCCACGATGGGAGCGGTGACCCGCCGGGTGAATGAAATGGCGATGATCACGGTCATGAGAAGGCTGGGGAAGAAGAACACCCCGTAATAAAAGGTCATGAGCCTGCGGTAATTGGTCCTGAGAGAATCGATGATCTCGAAGTGGGCTTTTTCGTTCTGCATGGCTTCCATACCCCTGTCGAAATCTTCCCCCAGGCTGTAGCTGATGACACGGACGGATTTCTCACCCTTCATCACATAGCGTATGAGACCGCGGTCCCGGGGCAGCTCCCTCGGGATAAAGCCGCTGTGCGGAAGGGGAGGAGACGAAAGCCGCCGCGACTCTTCACCGGTAAAGGCCCGGCTTCTCCAGATTCCCTCTTCATCCTCGCCGAATTCTTCCACCGCCGCTATGCCGGGCGGAAGGGACGCCAGGGGCAGGGAAAAATCGGTGCCGCGGATCAACATCTCAAGCCGCTCGCTGTGGAGGGAATAATTTTCCACCGCGAAACTTTCCGCGGCGCCCATGGCGGCGTCTGTGTCTATGGCCAGCCAGAAACGGATCATCTCCCTTATCCCCAGGTTTGTAACAAGGGTCACCGGGGCTGCGGCGAATATGACGATGATGATGAAGTAGGCAAGAAGCCTCGCCTTGAATTTGCTTCCCGTTCTTTGGGTAACAAGATCCCGGATAAGATTTACCGCGGAGATGGCCAGAAATACAAAAAGAACGGCGGGAATGGTAAAGAAGACGACAAGATTAAGGAGGCTGGGCATGCGGCCGTCGTGGAGCGTTTCGGAAAAGAACGACCGGGAAAAAAACACGGTGAGAATACACAGGAGAAAATAGATCAGCACGAGCCCCCTCACGCTGATTACCGACTGCTTCGGGTGGGTTCTGACCGTTTTCATTTTTTTACCCCCGGAGAGGGGACATCATTCTTCTTCAAACTTCGATTCAAAAAGCCGCGCCAGTGTTTCAACCGCTTCTTTCTCACCTTCCCCCTCTGCGGTGATCCTGATTTCCGTCCCGTAGCCCGCCGCCAGGGTGATGATCCCCATGATGGATTTTGCGTTGATCTTGTCATCGTCTCTTTCAAAGAAAATATCGCATTTGAAATTTTTGGTTGCCTGAACCAGCATGGCCGCGGGACGGGCGTGTATGCCGGCCCGGTTTGAAATGGTAATGATCTTTTCAGTCATTCCGCCTTTCCTTAAATAATGTCTTCATTGCCGAAATAAACGGAACGGGCAGCATCACTCTCTATCCATTTAAGGATGTTCTGGTTGAATTCCCTGGCCGCATTGTATCCCATGGTTTTGAGCCGTTCATTCATTGCCGCGACTTCTATGATGATGGGAATGTTCCTGCCGGGTTTTACCGGAATCTCTATTTTGGGAACGCTGACTCCCAGGAGTTCCATATAACTTTCCTCTGTTCCCAGGCGATCGTAGCTTTTTTCGGAATCCCATTCCTCCAGCATCACCACCATCTGTATGCGCTTGCTGTCCCGTATTGCTCCGACGCCGAAGAGGTGGGTAATGTTGATGATTCCCAGCCCCCGTATCTCCATGTGATGTCCGATAATCTTGTTCGCCCCCGCGCCTATGAGCATGTTGCCCACGCAGCGTATCTCCACCACGTCGTCCGCTACCAGCCGGTGTCCCCTCTCTATGAGCTCGAGTGCGGTTTCGCTCTTTCCCACCCCCGAATCGCCCAGAAGCAGAATGCCGATGCCGGACACTTCCACCAACACCCCGTGTATGCTCTGTCTTGGGGAGAAAATTTCCGAAAGAACGCGCATGAGGCGGCTGCTGAATTCCGACGTGGAAAGATCTGTTTGAAGTATGGGGCACTGCGCCCCCTCCGCGATCTCGAAAAAGGCCTCGCCGGGCGACAGGTTATGGGTAAAGATGCAGCAGGGGATAAGATAGGTGAACATCTTTTCAATGGCGCCGGTTTTCCCTTCGGCCAAAATTTGCTGCAGGTAGGCCACTTCCCCCCGGCCGAAGAGCTGTATGCGCCGGTGGGCAAAAGAATCGTAAAAACCCGAAAGGGCAAGGCCGGGCCTGTTAACCTCGGGACTGTTGATTTCCCGTGTAAGCCCTTTCCGCCCCCCTATACAGTGCAAATTAAGGGAATTGTGCTCCTTGAGATCTATATCAATGAGATCAAGAACAGTTAAACGCCTGTCCGCCATGTTATTATCATAAGAGAAGGGGCGGCTCTTTGCAAGGCGGCCTGCCCAGTGCCCTATTCTCCGGCTATGCGGCCCGCCAAAACCGAATTTTGCGCTTTTATTGAAAGGAGTATCCGGTGAGATCCCCGATCGTCCGGATGGTAGCCGTCGTAGGACATGGCGTCATCAATGACGGAGGAACCGGTAAAGTCGTATAATTCAAACCCGTACCGTTGAAAAAGGGGAAGCAGGGCGGGGTAAATTTTTGTCATATAGTCATAATGGCCGCTTTCCGCCATGAGTCTGTAGAGGGAAGGGGCAAAGGGCGGCAGAAAGGCGGTAACCATGATGTCTTTTTCCCTGCAGAGCCGGAGAACCTCTTCAACCTGTTTTACCGTATCGCCGTATATGATCGCAATCAGGCCCATGTTCGCGGAACAGGTCAATTCCCGGCCGGGCCAAAGCCCGCCTGAGAGCAGCAATCCGTAAAGTCTTCGGATAATGCCTGCCGGATCGTATACATAACCGTTCCTGTAATCAGGCCTTGCCTGCATGATCTTTGCCATCGG
>JAIROE010000124.1 GCA_031257715.1 Treponema sp.
GGATATTATTCCCCGCTACCAGACCATGAAAGGAAAGAAGGTCGAACGGCGTTTCGGCTGGGACTGTCACGGGCTTCCCGTCGAAAACCTCATCGAAAAGGAGCTGGGGCTTAACTCGAAGACCGACATAGAAAAATACGGAATTGCCCGCTTTAACGAGGCCTGCCGCGCCTCGGTGCTCCGCTATGTCAAGGAATGGCGGCGCATCATTTCCCGGCTTGGCCGCTGGGTGGATTTTGACAACGACTACAAGACCATGGAAAGCGATTACATGGAGACGATCTGGTGGGTGATGAAGTCCCTGTGGGAAAAGGGCCTTCTTTACGAGGGCCATTACATCCTTCCGTATTGTCCCCGCTGCGCCACGGTTCTTTCCAACCACGAACTTAATCTTGGCGGATACAAAAACGTCCATGATCCGGCAATCACCGTCCGTTTCAGGGTAACGGGAACCGTTGGGGGGAGTCCCGCTTCCGCCTCCGGGGATCTTCTCTCCGCCGGGAGGACCTGGCTCCTTGCATGGACGACGACGCCCTGGACGCTGCCGTCAAATCTTGCCCTTGCCCTGGGGCCCGATATTGACTATGCGGTTGTTGAAGACCGGGCGGAGGGCGGCCGGTACATTCTTGCTTCTTCGCGGCTTCAGGCGTATTACCGGGACCCCGCCGGTTACACGGTGATCGGGGAGGTGAAGGGTTCGGACCTTGCCGGCGTAACCTACGAGCCGCTTTTTCCCTATTTCAGGGACACCGCCGGACAGAACGCCTTCCGTACCTGGCAGGGGGACTTTGTCTCCACCGAAGAGGGCACGGGCATTGTGCATATCGCGCCGGGTTTCGGCGAGGACGACGCCCGCGTGCTCAAGGACACCGGGGTGCCCACGATCTGCCCCATAGACGCCGAATGCCGTTTTACCGGCGAGGTGTCCGACTACAGCGGCCTTTTCGTCAAAGACGCCGACAGGGCCATCATGGAGCGCCTTGGGGCCGAAGGGAAGCTCGTAAAGCGGGAGCAGATCCTTCACGCATATCCGCACTGCTGGAGGTGCGGAAGTCCCCTCATTTACCGCGCGGTCGGTTCGTGGTTTGTCAGCGTTGAAAAAATAAAAAGCGACATGCTTGAGGCGAACGGCAAAATACACTGGGTGCCCGCCCATATCAGGGACGGGCGTTTCGGCAAGTGGCTTGAAGGGGCGCGCGACTGGGCGATAAGCCGGAACCGCTACTGGGGGAACCCCCTTCCCCTCTGGAAGTGCCCCGACTGCGGAAAAACCTTCTGCGTGGGAAGCAGAAAAGAGCTTGAAAGGCTTTCGGGCGTTTACCCTGAAGATCTGCACAAACATTTTATTGACGACATCACGATACCCTGCGCGGCGATTTCTTCCGGGGGCGAAACCGGCGGCGCCGCCTGCGGCGGCATCATGCGCCGCGTTCCGGAGGTGCTTGACTGCTGGTTTGAATCGGGGGCCATGCCCTGCGGGCAGCATCACTACCCTTTTGAAAACAGGGAGTTTTTCGACAGCCATTTCCCCGCCGATTTTATCAACGAAAGCCTGGATCAGACGCGCGGCTGGTTTTATACGCTGACCGTGCTTGCCGCGGCGCTCTTCAAAAAACCGGCGTTCAGGAACTGCATCGTAAGCGGCCTTGTCCTTGCCCCCGACGGCAGGAAGATGAGCAAGAACCTCCGCAACTACACCGACCCCATGGAAGTGATCAATACGTTCGGCGCCGACGCCCTGCGGCTCTTCCTTATGCATTCGGCGGCGGTAAAGGCGGAGGATCTCAAATACAGCGACGACGGGGTAAAGGACGTTCTTAAAAGCATACTCATTCCCCTGTGGAACGCGTACAGTTTCTTTGTCACCTACGCCAACATAGACGGAATAAGCCCGCGGGGCGCCCCTTCCCGGCCGGGCAATCCCCTTGACCAGTGGATACTTTCCGAGGCGGAAAAATTTGCCGCGGATGTGGGGGAGGCCCTTGACGCCTACGACATGTCGGGGGCGGTCGCTCCCATTCCCAAATTTATCGATCTCCTCAACAACTGGTACATACGGAGATCCCGCCGCCGTTTCTGGAGGGGCGCCGCTCCGGGCGGCGGCGCCGACGCCGACAAGCTTGAGGCATACGGGACGCTCTACGACGTGCTTAAAACATTCATCACCGCCGCCGCTCCCTTCATGCCCTTTACCGCCGACGCGATATGGCGCAACCTCCGCCTTGAAGGGGAGGTTGAGTCGGTGCATCTTGCCGATTATCCTGAGCCCCGGAAGGCCAGGCGGAAGAGCGATCTTGAATACCGCATGGCGGCGGTGATGCGCGCTGTCTCCATGGGCCGTTCCCTCCGTTCCCAGTACGGCGTCAGGGTACGTCAGCCCCTGCGCATGGTGGAGCTGGTAAGCGCCGACGCGGAAGAAAAGAAGGTCCTCCTTGAAATGGAAGAGATCATACGGGAAGAGCTTAACGTCAAGGAAGTGGTCTTCAGGGACAACGAGGAAGACCTGGTTGAATATGAGGTAAAGGCCAATTTCCGCGTGCTGGGAAAAGAGCTGGGAAAGGACATGAAAGCCGCCGCCGCACGCATTGAGGCGCTCGGGCGCGGGGAAATCCGCGCCCTCATCGAAGGGGCGGTTCTTTCCATCGACATTGAAGGAGCGGACGGGAATCCCCGCGCCGTGGAGATCACCGCGGCAAAGCTTGATATACGCCGCGTCGAAAAGGCCAGCCTCAGGGTGCTGAACGAGGGTACCTTGACAATCGGTCTTGACACGGAAATATCCGAAGCGCTTTCCCGTGAAGGAGACGTGCGCGATCTGATACGGGGAGTGCAGAATCTGCGGAAGGAAAAGGGATTTGAAGTTACCGACCGTGTAAGGCTTTTTCTTTACGGATCGGACAGGCTGAAAACGGCCTGGGAAAACTACTCCGTTCTTGTGTCTTCCGAAACCCTGGCGGCCGAAACCGAATGGACGGTGCGGGACGGGCAGGTTCCCCTTGAAGCGGGCGAAGAAAGCTGGATGGCGGCAATTGAAAAAGTATAAAAGGAAAATTCCGGGCAAGATCTGCCGTCTCCTTCCCTCCGTTTGTCTTTTCATCTTCCTTCTTCCTTCCTGCGTAACGGCGCCGAAGACGGCCAGTCCCCTTGTCCGGAAAACGGAATACCTTCCGCTGGAGCCGGGGGCGGCGGCCTATATCATCATGGATGTAAAAAAGGCGCGGCCCATATTTGAAGGGATTAATTTCCGTGAAATGAACAGGGAACAGTCAAGACGGATTCTCGACATGACGGGGACCGCGGTGGCGGCGGTATACGAAGAAGGACCGCGCCGTTTTCAGGCGGTGGCATGGGGGAAGTACCCCGCCTTTGGCGCCGGCCTTTCATTCGCGTTCAGCAGGGAATGGAAAAAAACAAAATCCCCGGCGGGCCCTTCCTACTGGCGCTCGGGGCGCGCGGGCCTTTCGATTGCGTTAAACCCGTCGCAGGCATACGTGTCCGACGGCGATCCTTTCGCCCGGTCTCCGGGGACCGCGGTACCCAAAGATTTCGCCGAATACAGCCGCGGCGCCGTTCTTGCCTGCTGGCTTCCCGAACCTGCCGTTCCCGTGGACCGCTTTCTTGCCGCCGTTGGCCTTCCCCTGAGAATCCCCGCGGAGGAAATTCTTCTGGGGATCTTTCCGAAATTCGGGGCCGATGTCCGGGGGCCGGAATATGAGGCGCTCATCCGCATTGAAACCCCTTCGGCAAGCCAGGCCAGGGCGATAGCCGCCCTTATCGGCATGGCCCGATCGTACCTTCCCGCCCCCGATCCGGCTTCAAACGCCCCTCCCGGCGCGGCTTTGGCGGCGCTGCTCTTTGCCAACGCCCCGGTTCAGGACGGCGCCCGTCTCAACATCAGGACCGCCCCGCTTCCGGAAACGGAGATAACTTTACTTTTGTCCATCTTCTCGCTATATTTTTAAGACAAGAAAACCGAACCCCTAAAAACCGGAGTTTTCAGGGGTTCCCGGGAATAAAATCCATACAATTTCAGGGGAAAGTCATGCCTACCTATGAATATGAATGCAAAGACTGCGGTCATACCTTTGAAG
The DNA here is from genome assembly GCA_031257715.1 of Treponema sp. Next base: position 4,092 of record JAIROE010000124.1, read on the forward strand.
CCTTTCAAAGCATGAGCGACGAACCCATAAGGATCTGCCCCCAATGCGGCAGGGAACTGCGCCGGCTTATTCACGGTGGAACCGGGGTGATCTTCAGGGGTTCCGGTTTTTATGTCACCGACAGGGGAAAAGGCGCCGCCGCGGAAAAAGACAGGGAAAAGAAAACCGGCGCGGAAACCGGCAAGACCGAAACCGCGGCGCCCGGAGGGGAAGGAAAGGCGGCAGGCGGGCCGAACACCGCGGCGGCTTCGGCTGTTTCCGGCGGAAGCTCGCCGTCCGGCGGCGGTTCCGCCGGAGAGGCGAAACCCGCCGAAAAGAAAGTCAGCGCGGGTTAGTACACGTACATGATTTTATCCCGAAAAACCCCGTGGTTCACGCGGCCAGGAAACCTTCCCTGAAATCCCCCCGGTTTTTCTGTGAACACTGCGGGGCGGAAGTCGCGCGCGACGCCAAAGCCTGTCCCCGCTGCGGCCGTTTCTTCGCTTCGGTGCGCTGTCCTGCCTGCGGCTATGCCGGCGCGGAATCGCGCTTTGCCGGGGGCTGTCCTGTCTGCGGTTATTCTTCCGCGGGCGGAGCGCGGAACCGGCTTTCCGGCCCGAAAAAACCGTCCCGTCCCGCCGGGCCCCTGCCCCTGTGGATCTACCTTTTTTCCGTGCTTGCCTTGTTATGTATAATTGTATTATTCTGTGTTGTGGCACGGTGATGTCCGCGCCCTGGCGGTTTTTCGTGAGAGGAGGAGATGATGAAAAAGAAAGCCGGTGTGATGATTGGGTGTTTTTCGGCGTTGACCCTGGTTTTATTGTCCTGCGGGTTCGCGCGTACCGTTCCCCCTCCCGATCCCGCCGTGGTGGCGGCCGTTTCGTCCGGCATACTTCCCGCCGACGGAACAATCGAGGTTGTTTTCAACAATACGCAGGACAGTTCCGTCCCCCTTTCCGCCGATGTGTTCCGCCTGTGGCCCCACGCGAAGGGCAGCGTTTCCTGGCTGAATGATAACGTTCTTGCTTTTACCCCTTCTTCTCCGCTGAAGCCGGGCGCCCGCTACCGGGCCGTGGTGAACCTCGCGGGAATCGCCCCTTTCGGGTTTGAATTCGACATACAGGTGCCCAGCATCGAAGTGATCCTCGATCCCGTGCGGATCACCGAAACGGGCGAGGCGCTTGTCTCCGGCACGCTTGACGGGGCGGCGGGGGCTTCCCTTGCCAGGCTCGGGCGCGTGATCAATTCATCGGAACTGGGCCGGCCCGAATGGACAATCGAAGAGGGCGTGTACCGTTTTACCTTCAAGCCCGTACAGCGGCGCGGGGAGGCGAGGACGGCGGAAATAACCTGGAACGGAAGGCCCGTCGGGGCAAAGGAAAAGGGATTCACCACGGTGAAGATCCCCGGCTCGGAGAATTTCGAAATGGTGAGCCTCCTTCAAACCCCCGAATATCTTGAAGTCTCGTTCTCCGCGCCGCTCCGGCAGAATCAGGATCTCCGGGGCTTTATCTCGCTTTCGGGCAACACCGGCGTCCGCTATTCCCTTGAAGGCAATGTGGTCCGCATATTCGGCGAACAGGGCCGGGAAGGAATTCCCGAGGGCAGCCTTCTTGTGATTCAGGATCTTGAAGACGTGAACGGCAATGTGCTTGTTACCCCCGTTCAGTACACCGTTGCGGGAAACTGGGAACTGCCCGAAGTGCGTTTTACAGGCACGGGAAGCATACTGCCCACGAGCCAGGGCACTTCCATGGCCATCGAAACCCGCAATGTATCGGGCATCCTGGTGGAGGCGTTTCGCATCCACAGCGACAACATGGTGCAGTTCCTCCAGGTTAACGGCCTTTCCGATACCCGCGAACTCGGGCGGGTCGGGGAGCCTGTGTGGGTCAAAAATTTCGATTTTTCATGGAGCGGCGCGGACAAGAACCGGTGGGTAAGGCGGGGGCTTGATCTTTCCGCACTCGCCGCGAAATTTCCCGGAGGCATGTTTCACCTTCGCATAAGTTTCCGGCGCCGTCATGTCCAGTACGAATGTACCGCGGGCCACGGTGATTTTTCGGCCCTTGAGTTTCCCGATGATTCATTCCCCTCCTTCCCCGTTTCAGGCGAGGCGGAGCAGAGTTACTGGAATTATTACGAAGATTACAATTCCAATTATGATTTTTACCGTTACCGGAAAGATCCCTGTCATCCCGCGTTTTACATGCCTTACGGGGATCACGATATCACCAGGGGGAAAAATGTGCTGGTTTCCGATCTGGGCCTCCTTGCCAAAAGGAGCCTTGAGGGAAACTGGCTGATTGCGGCGAGCAATATACGAACCGCGAAGCCCTCCGCCGATACGGACATAGACGTTCTTAACTTTCAGGGGCGCCGTCTTGCGCGGCTGCGAACCGGGGCCGACGGCTTTGCCGCCCTTTCCGCGTCGCAGATACAGGGGACCCCCGCTTTCATGCGCGCTGTAAACGGCCTGGGCATGTCCTTCCTCAAGGTGAACGATTCCCTTGCCCTTACGGTCAGTCATTTTGACGTTTCGGGCGGCAGCCCCCTTTCCGGGCAGCGGGGTCTCATCTACGGCGACCGGGGTGTGTGGCGGCCGGGGGACGATATCTACCTTACCTTCCTCCTTTCGGATCCCGAGGGAACCCTGCCGGCGGATCATCCTGTTTCCTTTGAGCTTGAGGATCCCCGGGGGCGGGTAACGGACCGGCGTACCTTTACTTCCCCGGTGGACGGTTTCTATCCCATTGCCGTTTCCACCAGGGCGGACGCTCCCACGGGCGACTGGATCGCAAAGGTGAGGGTGGGCGGCGCCGTTTTTCAGAAGAGCCTCAAGATAGAAACGGTGATGCCGAACCGGCTTAAAATGAACCTTGATTTCGGCGGCGGCGCGTATCTGGACGGCGGCAAAAAAGAAGTCGCACTGGAGGCGGCCTGGCTTTACGGGGCGGGCGCGCCCGGACTCAGGGCCGACGTTTCCGTTTCTTTCAGCGACAGGGACACGGCCTTTGCGTCATACGGCGATTATTCCTTCCGCGATCCTTCACGGACCGTTTCCCAGGAACGGCAGATCATTTTCGAGGGAAACCTCGATAACGGGGGGAAGGCTTCCTTCGATATGACGCTTAACGCCGGTGACACCGTTCCCGGCAAGCTTAACGCCCGTTTCTTTACCCGCGTTTTTGAGCCTTCCGGTGTTTTTTCTTCCGAACAGGTGAACCTTGAATTCTCACCTTACAAACGTTATGTGGGGGTGAAGCTTCCCAAAGGCGACGCAAGCCGGAACATGCTCCTTACCGATACGGATCATGCCGCCGACATCATGGTGCTGGACGCGGACGGGAAGCCCGCCGCCGAAAGCGTTTCCCTTGAATGCGCGGTCTACAAACTGTCCTGGAGGTGGTGGTGGGAAAAAGGAGGGGGCGAGGGAGCGGAATTTGCTTCGGCCCTGTCGAGAAATCCGGTGATGAAAGAGACGGTGACCGCCCGTAACGGCAGGGCTTCCTGGAATTTCCGGGTGAAGTACCCCGACTGGGGCCGCTACCTCGTGATTGTGAGCGACCGTTCCGGCGGCCATGCCGGAGCGGCCATTGTGTATATAGACTGGCCCGGATGGGCGGGGAGGGCGCAGGAAGAAGGCCAGGGGGCTTCGGCCATGCTGGTCCTTTCCCCCGAAAAGCCGAACTACGAAGCGGGAGAGAAAATCCGCGTCGGCTTCCCTTCCAACAGGGAAGCGTCGGCGCTGGTCACGGTGGAGAAAGGAGGGCGCATTCTCAGGGAAGAATGGGTAGCCTGCGCCGACACCCTTACCAATTATGAATTTACCGCGGAGCCTTCCATGGTTCCCAATGTGTATGTGCATGTAAGCCTTCTGCAGCCCCATCTGCAGACGCAGAATGATCTTCCCATGCGGCTGTACGGCGTGACGCCGGTGCTGGTGGAAGATTCAAGGACGAAGATACAGCCCCGCATAGAGGCGGCGGCCAAATGGGAGCCTGAGACGCCGGTTTCCTTTACGGTAAGCGAAGCCTCGGGAAGGCCCATGGCATACACGGTGGCGGTGGTAGACGAAGGGCTTCTGGGCCTGACGCGCTACACCCTGCCCAATCCCCGCGGCGCTTTCTATGCCCGGGAAGCTTCGTTCCTCAAATCGTGGGATCTGTATCAGGATATTATGGGCGCTTACGCGGGCCGGCTTGAAACGCTGCTTGCAATAGGCGGCGGTGACGATATATTTGACGATACCGTAAAGGAGACCCAGCGTTTTAAGCCGGTGGCCCGTTACTTCGGCCCCTATGAGCTTGCCGCGGGTCAAAGAAAGACCGAGACTTTTACCCTGCCTCCCTACGCAGGCGCCCTCCGCGTCATGGTATTGGCGGCCTCTTCGACAAAGGAGCCCCCTGTGCCTTACAGGTCCGGCCGGGCTTATGGCACGGCGGAAAGGTCCGTTATCGTTTCTTCGGATCTCATGGTTTTCGGCGCCGTCCCCCGTGTTCTTTCTCCAGGAGATGAGGCGGTGATTCCCGTATCGGTGAATTCCTACAGGGAAGGGGCGCGTCAGGTGCAGGTAAGCCTTGCCGCCGAAGGCGCCGTCCTCGCGGAGGCGGGGACAAAGACCGTCGCCTTTGACAGGCCCGGTGAAAAAATGCTTGAATTCCGCGTAAAGGCCCCCGCCGTTCCCGGCACGGTGAAAATCAGTGTCAGGGCCGAATCGGCCGGGCTTAAAACGGCCAATCATGTGACGGATCTTGAAGTGCGTTCCACCGCCATTCCCGTCACCAAAACGGTGGTAAATCTTGTGCAGCCCGGGGAAACCTGGCAGGATACCATCGTCTTTCCCGGAGAGGCGGGGACAAACGCCGGATTTTTTGAATTCTCGCGGCTTCCGCCCCTCAATCTGGAAGCCCGCCTCAACTTCCTTATCGCCTATCCGCACGGCTGTATAGAGCAGACCACAAGCGCCGCTTTTCCCCAGCTTTACCTTGAGCGGGCCCTTACCCTTGACCCGGGCCGCCTTGGGGAAATTAAAACCAACATAGCCGCGGGCATAGAACGGCTGGCGGGCTTTCAGGTTCCTTCAGGCGGTTTTTCCTACTGGCCGGGGGAAGGTGAGCCCAATGACTGGGGCACCACCTACGCGGGACATTTCCTCGTCGAGGCCAAACGCGCCGGTTATGCGGTGCCTCCGGATCTTTTAAGCCGCTGGGCGCGCTATCAGAAGAACAGGGCCGGCTTCTGGCAGAGCAGGGAAGGAAACGACGCCGCGCAGGCTTACCGCCTTTACACCCTTGCCCTTGCCGGAGAAGCGGATCTCGGTTCCATGAACCGGCTCCGCGAACGGCGGGAACTCGGCCTGCAGGCCGCCTGGCGCCTTGCCGCGGCGTACTGGTATTCGGGCCAGCGCGATACCGCGCGGACAATGGTCCGGGACCTTGATACCCGCGTTGCCGAGTACCGTGAACTTTCAGGGACATT
>JAIROE010000225.1 GCA_031257715.1 Treponema sp.
ACGGGAAAACCGCATTATTTTAACGGGAGGTAGAATATGGGAAACGGCACAATCAGGGTGACGGTCTGGAATGAATATCTTGATGAACAGAAACGGCCCGCGGTCGCTTCCGTATATCCGGAAGGGCTTCATAAGACCATAGCCGGTTTCCTTAACAGGGACGGCGGAATTGCCGCGGTGACATCGCTCATAACCGATCCCGAACAGGGTCTTTCGGAAAAACTGCTTGATGATACGGATGTCCTTGTGTGGTGGGGGCATGTGCACCACGGGGAAGTGGAGGACAGGTTTGCCGGACGGGTCGTCGAAAGGGTTCAACGGGGCATGGGGATAATCTTTCTCCATTCGGCCCATAAATCAAAACCGTTCATGTCCCTTCTTGGCGCCTCCGGCCGCCTCTCCTGGCGTGAAGCGGATGAACGCTGCCGGATCTGGACCGCTTCTCCCGCGCATCCCATAGCCGGAGGAATCCCCGAAAATTTTGCACTTGAACGGGAAGAAATGTACAGCGAACCTTTTGGAATTCCCCAGCCTGAAGACACGGTCTTCATAAGCTGGTTCCAGGGCGGCAACGTTTTCCGAAGCGGTGTGACCTTCAGGCGTGAATACGGCAAAATATTTTATTTTCAGCCGGGCCATGAAACCTGTCGTACCTATCACGACGAAAACGTCAGGCGCGTTATTATAAACGCGGTCAAATGGGCAAATCCCGCCGTAACCGTTGACAATCTCGACTGTCCGAATGTAGAGGCTCTTGAAAAAATAGAATAAAGTACACCGCCGGCCGCTCTCCCTGTTGAATGTCACGTTTTGGTTTGGGGTATTTGTTAAGGTACCGTCATTCAGGTGACGGCGGATCAGGTGTTTATTAAGGTAGACAGAATATACATTATGATTAGTAATATAAATACGCGAATCCCATCCTCTTCTGTAAAATTTCAGAGGAAAAAGACGGTGGTTTCTCTACTTGGCGCTGGAGTTTTCTGAGACTCTACCTGCTTTTCAGGCGGAACAATCCCAGCCATGTGGGTTTGCTGTATATGAAGTTTAAATTCTGCGAGTCCTGCCCGGTTGCCACGATATATATGGAAACATAACGGTAAGAATTGACGCCCCCTGAAACATCGGGATTTATATTGAGGTTGGAATGCGAGATCAGGTTGACATCGTCGTTAAAATAACGGTCCGGCTGGTGGGTAAATGTATTTGAACGGAATATTGTATCGGTGTAGCTTAACGGCGGCGTGATGGTTGTTTTTGTCAGGGTTGGCACGCCTGGATCGGGAAAATCAATGGCAAGCAGGGAACCGCCGTTTAATACCAGATTGACATCCATATTTTGAAGTTCCATTGTATAATACCTGTAGCGGCTGAATATGGCATCAACTGAAGTTCCGGAAATTGAGTCGCTTGAGGTATAGGGCCTGATACTATTGTAGTGGCTCTGCAGTTCGCTGTTAATGAAGGAAAAATTATAACCTTCGGTGATTGTCGACAGTTCCAGATAGGAACTGGTGTAGATGTGGTAATAAATTGAAAAAAAGGTAAAATACGATACGGAAGAAAGATCCGGAAGGTACACTTCCACCGTGTCGGCAAGCTTGCGAAAAACATTTCCGACGGGTATTGCTTCAAGATAATAATACTCTTCAATGCCGCAGGTTGAAAGTACGAAGGCAAACACGGCGGCGGCGAATGGCCTCATGGTTTTAAAACGGTTTTTCATCTTTACTATTTTAATTGTAATACGATGATCCTGGTTCTTGCCATGTTTACCCATGTTGTTTCAAAGGGAAAGTTGCTGACAAGGGTACGGTATGCTTCAAGAGCGGCCTCCGTGTTATTCCTGCCTTCCTCCAGCCGGCCGACGGAAAACTGCGCCCTTGCGGCGGACGGAAAGGAAAGCGAAGCACTTTTGGCGTAATGCACTATGGCGCCGTCCGTATTTCCCTGCTCTTCCGCGGCCCTCCCGGCGTGAAAAAAAACGATGGGTTCGAAGTAGGTTTTTGAGGCGCTTTCGGCCGCCTTGATCCACGCCCGTTCCGCTTCCGCCCATTCCTTCCTGTCCGCATGTACGGAAGCAATGAGAGCCCAAGCCCTGCCGCCCGGAAGCCCCCCGTTTCTCCGCGCAAAGGCGCCGAGATCCTCAAGGAGGGCGTTGACTTCTTCCTGTTTTGACGCGTCGGCAATGTTGAAACGCAGAGATTCGTATCTTCCGTCAAGATCCTCAACGGCGGCTATGGCGTTTTTGCGCAGAATACCCGTGATGCCCAATGCCGCGGTAAAACACGCGGCGGCAAGCGCAACAACACCCAGACCCAAGAGAAGCGGCTTCCGCCTGTTTTGAATAAAAACGGCGATCTTTCCGCTTAGCCCGTATTTTTCAGCCGTATTTGACATTACCTTTACTCCCTGGAATTAATATCAAGTTCTTTTATCAGCCGCGACAAATAGGTCCGCTGTATGTCAAGGACCCTGGCGGTTTCCGTCTGGTTCCAGTTGTTTTCTTCGAGCACTTTTCTTATGAAATGAGCCTTGAACGTATTGATGGCCGTTTTAAGGCTCCTGTCCCCTTCCTGTTCCACCGTATGGGACGGGTACTTGAAAAAAAGATCCTCCCGGCTTATCCGTTTGTTCTTGCCTATGACGCAGGCCCGTTCCACACAGTTTTCAAGTTCCCGTATGTTGCCCGGCCAGGAATAGGACAGCATGGCCTCCATCGCATCATCGGAGAAGCCTTCAAACTGTTTTTTTGTTTCCCCGATGAATTTTTTAAGAAAAAAAGCCGCAAGTTCGGGAATATCCTCGGGGCGCTGCCGCAGGGGGGGGATGTAGATGGGAAGCACGTTGAGCCTGTAGTATAAATCGCTTCTAAATTCTCCCTTTTCCACAAGGGCGTCGATATCCTTGTTGGTTG
>JAIROE010000250.1 GCA_031257715.1 Treponema sp.
CTTCACGGCGGAGGGATACCGGGAGCTAAGGCTTCAGGCAGGCGGCATGGACGCCCTCTTTAAAAACGGACGGCTCGAAATCAAACTGGAAAGGGAAAACAGCGCGTTTGAAAAAATCGCGGAACTTCCCACGGGTATTCAGCCCAAGAGCGCGCATTTTTCGCCCGGCGGGGAGCGCATCTTTGTGCCGCTGCTCGGTCAGCACGGCGTCGACGTGTTCAGCGCCGAACCGGCCGGTTCCGCGCCTCCGCGCTTTGAAAGGCGGCTCGCCGTACCGGGAAGCAGGGCAAGCGGCTTTGTTGAGGCGATGATCGACGGGAGGAGGCGCGAAGTCTGGGTTTCAAACATGGAAGAAAACAAGGTTCATATATACGATCTTGACACCCTTGAGTACAGAGGAGAGGCCGTCACGGGCGGAGTAATGCCGAAGGTAATAGTCCAAAACGGCGGCGGTGAAATAACAGCGGTTTCCAACTGGCTTTCAAAAAACATAAGCATCTTCAATACCGGCACAAAGGAACGCACCGCCATCATCCCCGTAAGCGGCATCCCCAGGGGCATGGCCTTCTCCGATGACGGCAGCCTGCTTTATGTGGCGATCTACGACGGGCCTGTGATCGACGTGATAGACATGAACACGAAAAAGACCGCCGCCTCGTACCGTTTTCACGAAGGGACGGGAGCGGCGCGCCATATCATTTACAGCGGCGGAAAGCTGTATGTTTCCGACATGGCGCAGGGAAGCGTGTGCATACTCGACGCGGCGTCGGGGAAGCTGCTTAAAAGCAGGCGCGTCGGTCCCAACATCAACACCATCGTCCTTACCCCGGACGGCAAAAGAATCATCGCGTCGTCACGGGGAAGGAACAATCCCGAAGACTACACCAGGGCGGGCCCCGAATTCGGCGCCGTCTATGTTCTTTCCGCAGACGATCTTTCCGTTGAGGAAAAGATCTGGGGACGGAACCAACCCACAGGACTGGCCGTCTCGCCCGGCGGGACCATGCTTGTTTTCACCGATTTTCTCGACGCGAATCTTGAAGTATACAGAATGAAGAACCCGGGAGCAAGCTCCTGGGTATCTTCGTTGGATAGGAAATTTATTGTACTGGCGTGGCCCATACCCTGATACGAAAACCGGTTTACACCTTTTCTACGGGTTGTAAATTTTCCGGAGCAAGCGCGAACCGAAGGTTCGACGGGGTATGGGCCACGCCTTCCAATGAGCCTCCGCGGAGCAGAGCTCCGCGGTATCCTTGGCGATGCATTCGTTCGAACGGAGGCTCGTTCGAGAGGAAGTTTATAATACCGTCTGGTTTAATACCAAATTTTTGTAATCGTTGCTTTATTCAGCCGGAGCAGAGCTCCGCGGTATTAAACCAGACTTTCCAATCAACCGGACAGAGGCAAAGGAGTTTCAATGATGAACGCACAAGTTCCTTCCCGTTCAGAAGTAAAGACGGAAAACACATGGGATCTTTCATCGCTCTTCAAAAACGATGAAGAGTGGGGCGGGGGCCTTGCCCTCTACGAAAAGACGGTCGAACGCATCCCCTCGTTCCGCGGTACGCTCGGAAAATCGGCGGAAGCCCTCGCGGATTACCTTGACTTCACAAGGGATCTCCGCATTCTGGGCGAAAGGCTCGCCTATTACAGCGACCTGCGCCTGAGTGAAGACGAAGGCTCGGGTGCGGCGCGGACCATGACGGGAAAATTCACCATGGCCGCGGCCAGGGCGGAGGCGTCTTCCTCCTGGGAAAATCCCGAAATACTGGCAATCCCCGGCAGCGACATGCAGGACTTCCTTAATCACCCCCGCATCGCCGAATACCGCGTTTACCTGCATCGGATGCTCCGTTTCAAGCCCCATATCCTGGGCGACAGGGAAGAGCGGATCATCGCCCTTCACGCCGAAGGCGAAGCGGCGCTGCACGACGCCTTTTCGGTACTGACCAATGTGGACATGGATTTCGGAAGCGTCGATACTCCCGAAGGAAAGCGGCCCCTTACCCAGTCAACATGGTCCCTTTTCATGGAAAGCCCCGACCGCGATCTCCGCCGCCGCGCGTACAATCTTTTTTACGGGACTTTCAATGCCCACAAAAACACGCTGGCGGGTCTTTACGCCGGTTCGGTCAAACAGGATGTGATACGCGCCAGAGTACGGAACTTTCCCTCATCTCGCGCGGCTTCCCTCTTTCCCGACAATGTAAGCGAAACGGTTTACGACAACCTCATTGCATCGGTACATGAAAATCTCACCCCCCTTCACCGCTATTACAGCCTCCGGAAAAAAACCCTGGGCCTTGACGAGTTCCGCCATTACGATGTCTACGCCCCGCTGGTCAAAGACACGGCGAAACACACCACCTGGGAAGAAGCGGTGGATCTTGTTTCCGGCGCCCTTGCGCCCCTGGGCGGCGAATACGTGGAAACGCTCCGCTCCGGGCTCTTGGGCCGCTGGGCGGATCGCTACGAAAACAGGGGGAAACGTTCGGGGGCCTTTTCCGCGGGAAGCTACACCGGCCTTCCCTACATACTGATGAATTACAGGGACGACAGCATACGGGACGTGTTCACCATGGCCCATGAGGGAGGACACTCGATGCACTCCCTTTATTCGGCAAAGTCAAATCCTTTCACGCACTACAACTACACGATCTTCGAGGCGGAAGTGGCAAGCACCTTTAACGAGGAATTGCTCTTCAGGCATCTTGTCAAAACCGACTCATCTCCACAGATGAAGGCGCGGCTTTTGGCCAGGCGGGCCGATGAAATCCTTGCCACACTGTACCGCCAGACGATGTTTGCCGAATATGAAAAAATTACCCACGAGCTTGAGGAAGGAGGCACCCCTCTCACCGCGGACGTGCTCAGGGAAGAATACCGGAAACTCCTCCTTGCATATTTCGGAAATGAAATACGGCTGGAAGAGACAAGCGATCTTGAAGGACTGCGCATCCCGCATTTTTACCGCGCCTTCTACGTGTACAAATACGCGACGGGCATCTCCGCCGCCCTTGCCCTTGCCGAACGGGTCGTACAGGGCGGAGAAAAAGAACGCGGCGATTATTTCAGCTTCCTTGAATCCGGGGGCTCGCGCTTTCCCATAGAGTCGCTTAAAATCGCCGGCGTGGACATG
>JAIROE010000252.1 GCA_031257715.1 Treponema sp.
CTTGGCTTTGCCGGGGTAAGCGGAAACGGGCTGGGAGTGCTGGAAGCGGTGCTTGGCGGATTCCTCCATCCCGCGTCGGGAAAGATACTGCATCGGGGAAAGGATATTTCCCGCCTCAACATACGGCGGCTCCGCAATCAGGGACTTTCCTTTGTTCCCGCGGACCGGCTCCGGGTGGGAAGCGCCGCGGAGGCGACGGTGGCGGAAAACCTGATCATAGACAAACGCGCGGATTTTTCAGAATGGTGGATGATCAGAAAGAAGGAGATGGACCGTTTTTCCCGCGGCCTCATGGAACGCTACGGAATTGACGGGGAGCCCGGCGATCTTCTTGGATCACTTTCAGGCGGAAACATTCAGAAGGTCATTCTTGCCCGTGAAATTGATCAGTTCAGGGATTACATCGTTTTTTCTGAACCCACTTGGGGACTTGATATAGCGGCGGGCGCCAGGGTGTATGATGAGATCGCCGGGCTGAGGAGAAGGGGCGCGGCGGTAATCCTCATCTCCACCAATCTTGACGAGATCCTCGCCAATGCGGACCGGATCATCGTCATGTACCGGGGGACGGCTGCCGCGGAGTTGCGGAACAGCGGTGAGCCGGGTTTGCGTGAAAGAACAGGCGCCTTCATGCTGGGTATGAAGCCGGAGGACGAAACGTGAAAAGAAAAATTCCCGTTTCCCTTCTCGCCGCTGTCCTTGTCACATTCATTTCCCTTCTTGCGTGCGTTGTTTTTGTTTTTCTTCTGAGCAGAGAACCTGTAAAGGCCCTGGGATATTTTTTCCTTGGCCCCTTGAGGAACCGTTATTATTTTGGAAACATGCTGAATGGCGCCATTCCGCTCATCCTTGGGGGGCTCGGCCTTACCGTTTCCATGAGGGCGGGAAGGCTCAACCTCGGAGGGGAGGGGCAGATTTACGCCGGCGCTTTTACTGCGACTATTGCAGCTCTGTCCCTCTTTCCCCTGGGAACGGCGGGCGCCGTCCTTGCCCTGGCGGCGGGGGCCCTCTTTTCGGGGATTATCGCGGGGCTTTCCGGTTTTTTCCGGGCCCGGTGGGATACTAATGAACTTATTACCTCGTTTCTTTTTTCCAATGTACTGATCCTCATCGTCAATTATCTGGTTTCCGGGCCCTTTAAGGATCCTCTGACCAGCATTCAGTCAACGGAAAAAATTCCCGAAGCCTTCAGGCTGCCCCGCATCCTTCCCCCGTCAAATTTGAATGCGGCCGTTTTTATCGTCCTTGTTCTGACTGTGTTGACGCGGATCTTTCTTTTTCATACCAGAACGGGCTATGAGATGCGCGTCTCGGGAAGCAGCGAAATGTTTGCCCGCTATGGGGGTATCAATACAAAGTGGATCACCACTCTTGCGATGTTCATCAGCGGCGCCTTTTACGGACTGGCCGGCGGACTTGAAATCTTCGGCACTCATTACGGAACGGTGAAGGAATTTTCTTCCGGCGCCGGCTGGAACGGTCTGGCCGCAGCCCTTATTGCCGGGAATAATCCCGCGGCGGTTATTCCCGCGGCGATTTTCTTTGCATGGCTGGGACAGGGGGCCCGCATTGCCATGCAGTTTTCCGATCTTACCATTGAAATTGTTTTAGCCGCGGAGTCCGTCATCTTTTTTCTTGTAACAAGCGTGGTGTTTCGCGGATTTTTCAGGCGGAAGGAGGGACCGTGGCTCAAATAATGGCAAGGGCGATGAATATCATGACCCCGCTCCTCTTTGCCGCGACCGGAGGGCTTTTTACCGAGCTTGCGGGGATGCTCAACATTGCCCTTGAAGGGCTGCTCCTCACCGGCGCCTTCTGTGCCGCTGCCGCCGCCTGGTATACGGGAAGTTTTGCCGCGGGAATAGCGGCGGGTGTCGCCGGCTCCCTGATCCTTTCCGCCGTACTTGCCGCCGCGGCCCTGAAACTCAGGTCCAATGTTTTTATTGCGGGTCTTGCGGTGAATCTCTTTGCGTCAGGGTTTACCGTCATCCTTTCCCGCCGTTTTTTCGGAACCAGGGGGGTAGTCGTACTGAAAGATCTTCCTGAACTTCCAAAAATCAACCCTTATGTGTATTCAGGCTGGATCTTTCTTTTTGCCGCGTGGCTTGTCCTGTACCGGACCCCTTTCGGTTACCGGCTGCGGGCTTCCGCCTTCCATGCACAGGCGCTCGGTTCTCTGGGACTGCGGCCCGGCGTCTACCGTTTTGCCGCCTTTCTTGTTTCGGGTTTTGCCTGCGGCATAGGGGGATCCTTTCTCAGTCTTAATCTTGGTGCATTTGTTCCCAACATTTCCTCCGGCCGGGGATGGATTGCCCTTGTGGTGATCTTTCTGGGGGGAAGGAAGCCCCCCGGTCTTTTGGCCGGCGCTTTCGTCTTTGGTCTGGCCGAAGCTTTTTCCAATTACGCACAGGGAGCGCTCGCCGCTCCCGCCGATTTTATCCTTGCTATTCCCTATATCTTCACCCTCGCCGTGATGATAGGCGTTTCGGTGTACGCCAGGCGGAAACGCCGGTAATCCGCCGGAATCCCGGTTTTCGCGCAAGCGCGGCAAGCTGCCGGAGACATTGACACCATGCGGCGGCATCATTTCCGTTTCAACAGTTTCACCAGGGCCATGAGCTGCCTGTCACGGCTTATGAAGAGGAGCAATATTCCCACCGCGCCGAAAACCAGAGCGTTGATTAGAATCGGTATGCCGAGGGCAATGAAGCGGTTCCTGCCGGCAAAGACGGCTGCCAGAAAGGGATTGAGCCGGAGTACAGGCAGAATCGCAACGGCCGAAAAAAGGATCATCTTCAAAGTATACATAAGCGCCGATCCAAGCGCCCTGCCCACGGCGATATTGGGGTTTTTTCTGAGGAAAATGAGCAGCAGGGCGGTATTGACCACGCTTGCGAGGGACAGAGCTAGTGCAATCCCCGACCCGCGTATGGGCCGTACCAGAATGACCGCAAGAACTATGTTGACCACGAAGGAAATGATCCCCGCCAGGGCCGGGGACCGGGAATCGCTTTGAGCGTAGAAAGCGGGCGCCAGGATGCGGTTCAGGGCGATAAAGAAGAGCCCGGGCATGTGAAAGACAAAGGCCGCCAGGGTTAGGGAGACCGAATCTTCGTTAAAACTGCGCGTCTGGAAGAGTAATCGTATTAAGCTCTGTCCCTCTGCAAGCGAAAAGAAAGTAACCGGAATGGTAATAAGGGCGATAATTTGCATAGCCGATCCCAGCCGTTTATTATAGATATCCCACCGGACTGATTTGGCGTATTCCGCCAGGTCCGGAAGCAGCACCGTTCCAATTGAAACCGCGAAAACACCCAGAATCAGTTCCTGAAGCCTGAGGGAGTATTGCAGGCTTGACACAATTCCTTCCCCCGCATTTCCCGCCAGTGCGGTGGAAACCAGATCGTTAAGCTGATAAGCCGCCATCCCGATGATGGTCGGGCCTATAAGCCGTAAAACCGTTCGGACACCGGGGTTTTTCGCGGCCCTTTTCAGAGAAACAAAGAAAAAGACATACCCTTTTTTGATAACGAAGGGAAGCTGAATGGCAGCTTCCAAAAATCCTCCGATAAAGATGCCTGTGGCCATTGCCCGGGCCGGATTTTTGGTAAAAGGACTGAGACCGTAAGAACAAAGAATAGTTACCAGATTGAGTAGAATGGGGGCCAGCCCTGAAGGGGTAAAAATATGCAGGCTGTTCAGTATTCCCTGAAACAGGGCCGCCAGAGAAATGAATGCCAGAAAAGGAAACATAATTCTGGTTAAAAAGACCGTTTCATCGAATTCTGCCATGCCGAAAAAAGGGACAATGACGGGAGTAAGGAGAATCCCAATCATCACTGCAAGGCTTACGAAAAAAGTAAGAAAAGTGAAGATACAGATGAGAAATTCCCGTATTTTTTTCTGGTCGTTTTTCAGAAGATATTCCTTGAACGTAGGAATGAAAGCGACCGAAACAGAACCTTCGGCAAAAAGCCGCCTGAAAAGATTCGGGATCATGAAGGCTACCGAAAAAGCATCGGAAAGGGCACTTGTTCCCAGAAGACTTGCCTTGGTCATCTCACGAACCAGTCCCAGGATACGGGAAATCAAGGTTAAGAGGGACAGAGCTGAGCCATGTTTGACAAGGTTTCGGCCGGAATTGGTTTTTTGCCCGGTATTGTACGCATCATCCCGGTCATCCCCTTTCAAGCTCTGTCCCCCGGTGCAGTCAGGCCGGGAATGGGAGGAATGGGGGACAGAGCTTTGATGGTCAGAACCAGGATTATCTTGTGAAGCGATCATCGAATAATCCTCAAATCCTGGGGCCGATTGGAAATGAATCCTTCACAGCCGATTTTTATCAATTTTTCCGCCGACTCAGGCTCATCAACGGTCCATGGCACCAAAAGCCGGCCTTCAAGAATGGAGAACCGGGAAAAGGAACTTACCTGATTCTTGTCAGGTTTAAGATAATCGCAATGAGAAAGAATACGGCCGAAGTTCCGGCGAAGAATAAAGGGCACTTTTTTATCGGCGCTCCAGATAATGGCGGTAGGAATGTGGGGACAGAGCTTCTTGAATTCAGCAAGGCAGAAGGGATTGAACGATGAGACGGTCACCGATTTTAAAGCTCTGTCCCCCATTTTTAATATTTTTTTTGCCAGCAATTCCGGAAGAAGGTCGTTTTTTGTAATATTTGTTTTTAATTCAATGTCGATGTATATGTTGGGACAAAATTCTTCCAAAATATCATCCAGAATGGGTGGGCATTCTCCCCTGAAACGCGAATCAAACCAGGAACCCACATCAATTTTTTTTATTTCCTGATAGTCAAGCTTTTTTATTACCCGATTGTCTCCTGCTGTTCGTGTAAAATTACCATCATGAGCAACAAT
>JAIROE010000288.1 GCA_031257715.1 Treponema sp.
GATGAATTTGGGATACACAGGAAAGCCTTACGATACAACAACCGGCCTGTACAACTACGGTTACCGGGACTACAAACCGGAAGCGGCCCGGTTTACCACGGTAGACCCGGTACGGGACGGGGCCAACTGGTTCTCTTTTGTGAATAATGACCCGGTTAACTGGATTGATCCGTGGGGGTTGGAAGCAAACGACAAGAGTGATAAAAAAGGATTTTGGACGATAGTTGGAGATATAGCCGGTAAAGTTTGGGCCGCACCAATGACCGCCATCAGGGTATTGTCGGGCGCCGTTTTAACAGGGATAAGTGTGATTACCGGACACGGAGGTGGCATATCTTTTGAAAATAATGCAATTACTTTTACTACAGGATTTAACTTAAACGGTCTATTACCTTTGGGAATTCAATGGACTTGTTCAAGAACCCGGTTGGTTCTTTCACAAGTCTCACAGATTTGGCGGATTTCCGCAGGAAATCCGCCAAATCTGCCGTTTTTTAGCGGAAGTTGTTC
Organism: Treponema sp.; assembly: GCA_031257715.1. The sequence continues at coordinate 511 of JAIROE010000288.1, forward strand.
AATAACTGAAGTTAATGAACAACACTAATCATCCATGCAGGTCCTAAAATAGATGGCAAGACTTGGGATTCTAAAGCGGAAACAGATAGATATGATGGACAACCGGGTGATGTAGTTGTGGGTAAACACGAAGAAGCACATACTTATCAATATCAAGCATTGGGAATATTTACAATACCTGCGATTGCCGGTTCAGCTATTGTAAACGGCGGGCTTAAAGAAAACGGTTGGCATGATTTTATGGGAAAATCGGATTATGAAAAGGCAGCTGATGATTATGCCCAAGGACGCAACGAACCAGATAGAGACCCTTATTAATGGGTTATTAATAATTTATAAGAGGCAATGATAGATAGAATGAAAAAGAAAAGGATGGCTTTGGTTTTATTGTCTTTGTTTGTCTTTGAAGTGGTATCATGTGATCCAAGTGGAAATGTTTTTCTTGTCAATAAATATCCATTTGCAATAATTGCATATATTGATTTTGAATATCAAGGCGAGCGATTGGAAAAAGCAGTGAGTCTCGATGTTGAACGAATCTTTGCGCTTAATGCCAGGAATTTTAAATATAGTTATATTACAAGAGTATGTATAGAAACGCAGGATGGACAGCCCCTTGCGGAATATTCATCTGAATATATTTTGAGCATTCGAAATGCTTATATTAGCAAGCAAAAACAAATAGAAGCATGGATCATTACTGAAAAAGGATTAGAGTTGTTCAATAACTTCAGTTATTGAACAACTTCCGCTAAAAAACGGCAGATTTGGCGGATTTTTGCAAAAAATACGCCGAATCTGCGAGACTTGTGAAAGAACCAGCCGGGTTCTTGAACAAGTCCATTATTTTTTGAATCAGATAAAATACGCAGGCGATTCAGGAATGATCCGGAAGGGATTGAAAACTATTATAAATCTGAAGAAGCTGTTAGAGAATTAGAGGAGGTATTAAGCGGACAATTCAAAAAGAATTAAACCAAAATCCGGGAATGCTTAAACAGGCCTGGAAGTTTCGTCTGATTTCATAAAACTGTTCCCGTGAATAACCCGTGAGCTTGCAGGCTTTACTTGCGTTGTCCAGTTCGCCGGCAAGTTCCGGCAAACCCGGTTTGCGTCTTCAATTTTCCGTGCTATAGTGTTGTTGGCGATTGTTTTTAATTTCCCTGCGATAAGATTATTTCTGAACAAACCAATTATATCATTTGGAGGCGGATGACCGCTCCGTTTTTTAACGGACTGTCAGATAATTACCGTTCCGGCACAGTACACTTTTTGGCCTGCCGGACAAACCGGGCCTTCGGCGGCTCGGGGTTACGTTCGCCTGGAACAGCCGGAACGGTTCTTTCGCCGCGGCAGGAAAGCGCTCACGCGGGGGCTCGGCGCTCCCAGGCACCGCCTCAGCCGATTGTCGTGCCGGTGAAAGCTTCTCCCGAGAGGATTTTTTTCAGGTTTTGAAGGTTCCGTCCGGCGGCGCAGATGACTTTAAGCCCGATCTTTGCCGCGTGCCGGCTTGCGACAGGATCAAAGGGAACATTTTTTCCCGGCGTCCATTCATCTCCCACGAGGGCGCGGAAATCCTGCCATGAGATTTCTTCAAGCGGTTTTGCGCCGGGGTCCTGCCGGGGATCGGCGGAATATACCTGATCGATGTTGGAAAGGTTCAGCACAAGCGGTGCGTCGAAGCGTTCGGCAAGAAGAACCGCGTCGTAATCGGAAGAAAAGCCGGGTTTCCAGCCTGACGCCACAAGGACGCGGCCCATAAGCGGTTCTACCTCGGCGGGGTTGGTTACCACATCCTGAGTGCACCAGCCGCCCATGACCGCCTTTATGAGCCGGGCGTTAAGCCGCGTCGCCATTATCCCTATCCAGTCCGCTTCCTCATCAGAAGCGGTTCCTTCCGGGCGGGCATCCTGCGCTATGTTCCGGTACGCCTGCTGCCATTTGCGGGCGGGACCGCCGCCTCCCACCACAAAAATAAATCGCCGCTTTTCGTCGCGTTCCAGAAATTCCCCGATGAGGGCGGTAAAATCCCTGACAAAATTTTCGTCCACCCCGTCGGGCGCGACGATGGAGCCGCCCAAAGAAATCACCGTAACCATGTTTCCTCCTTTACTGTGCATATATTCCGGTAATAGTAATATCTCCCCAGAAGCTGGAGTATGATTCAAGCCCTCCCACCGCTTCTTCCCAAAGGTTTTGCAGTGCGTAGTCGCGGGTCCGCGCCGAGGTCTTGCCCCGGGGATCCCTTGGGGAAAGGGAAGTCTCCGCCCGGGAAAAGGCGATGCGCCGGTTGTCAAGGCTGCCGAAATAAAAGGACGCCCGATCGCTTCTCAGGTCAAAAGCGGGAGGCGCCGCTCCCGATCCAAGGACGGGGTCCGCCGGAATCCAGCCTATCCCTTCTATCCAGAATTCCACCCAGTAATGCCGCGAGGCAAGGCGGTTCCGGTTTATGAGCACCCCCGCCACAGGAAGGGCGGGGATGCCCGCCGCCCTTCCCAGGGAACAGAAAAGAAGCGCCATCGTATAGGGATCGGCCGTCCTGCTTTCCAGGGCTTCAGGAACATTCCGCCTGAAAAATACGTCCGTTTTTATTTCCTTCGTGATCCAGTTGTAGATCGCCCGCGCGTTGAGATAGGGGTTCTTCTCCCTTCCCGTTATGGCGGCTGCCCGGGCCCTGACGGCGGCGTTCCCCGAGGGGACAAGGGGAGAGGGAAGGGTGTACTGGGCCGCGACGGGGGATTCCCGTTCCTGCCACACCGCTTCATGGCGGACGCCGGTTTCCTGCGCGTAAACATCGACCCGGTATTCATGGGTTATGGAGACTCCTGTTCCGGATGCGAGGTTGGAGAGCTGGAAAAGGTCCGTTCCCCGGTAGTTTTCCATGAAAGGCTCCCTGCTGCGGGAAAGGAGTTCCACTCCGCGCTGGGAGGCCGAACGCGCCGGCCGGGGAACCCAGAGGTAAAGCGTGTTCGGATTATGAGCCTCGTCAACCTGTACGTTCACCGAACAGGATATCGTGTAACTCCGTTTGTCACGATATGTTTTGGTTCCCGGTTTTCCGGAAACTTCAAAGTAAATGGGACGGGAAAATCCCTGCGCCGTCCTTACCTGCATGTCGCCGCTCACGGCGCCGTCAGGTACGCGGACCCGTATTTCTTCCCTTCCCCAGTATTCATAGCCAAAGTCCGATTCAAACACTTCCACCATTTCCGCCTCCCGGATCTCCGCCGGCAGGCCGGATTCGGCGTCCCATGTAAAGTAAACGCCGCCCTTTTCCCTGGAAGCGCCGAATCCGCTTCCCGAAATGGTAATGAGGGAGCCGATTGCGCCGCTTTGGGGATGCACCGAATCGATGCGGGGGCCTGAGAGCACGCCGCTTTCCTGTGCCGGACGGGGTATAACCGCCTGGTTTGCAAAAAGGACGCCGTTGCTTTTTTTGCCCCGTACATGCACATACACGAGCCCGGAATCCCCGAATTCGGGAATGCGCAGCGAGATGCCGTCGTCCTGCCATGTGATGTAGGAAGATCCGGTGGGGGCGGTGCCCGCTATGGTTACATAGGATTCATTTTGTTTCTCTCCGAAATTTTCACCGCTGATGGAAAGAACGCCTCCCAGCGTTCCGATGCGCGGATCAATGGAAAAAATGACCGGAGATTTTTCCTCACAGGAACACAGAAAAAAAAACGTAATGAAGAACGGCAGGGAAAATATACGCGGAAGGGAAAAACGGGCGGCTGTTCTCATTGGGAACTGTCGTTCCCTTCCGGGTTATTTCCCTCTCCTTCTCCGGTTCCGGCGCTTTCGCCTTCCTGGTAGGGCCGCAGTTCAATCTGTATCTCGATATGGGCGTCGTCGGGCGAATTGACGGGACCCAGAGGGAAGAAGTAGATTTGCTCCCCGTATTCCAGAGGTATGGTCTGAATGGTTGTCTTGTAGCGCACTCCCTCATTGGGAATGTCCACCCAGATTTGGCCCTGCGCCACAAGTACGCTGCGGCCGTTGCGGCGGAGATACGGGGTGAACTGGACCGCCACCACGATGTTGGCCCCCACAAGCTTGATGCCCACCGGGCGGCCCGGTATGGTGACCCGTGAGTTGACCGACTGCCAGATTTCCTGCTGATTCTGTTCCACCACTCTGGCAATGATGTCAAGGATCACTGCCTGTTCCCTGAGTCCGGGAAGTAACGCCTCAAATGAAGTTTCCTGGGCAAACAGTGCGGTTCCCAGCGCCGTACAGAGAACCCCCAGGATCTTTACCCGCTGTAAAGAGAGAGGAATCATTCCCGGCCGTTTCTCCCTGAATAATCGGCGGCCTTGATTATGACAGGCTCTCCCGCGCTCATGAAATTCCTTTCCGGAAGCCTGAGTATCACATAATCGCTGTCATCCCTGGCGCTGAGATATTGCAATACCCCGTCCATGTCGGAAACGGGCACCGTATTTCTGATGTCAAGATCCATGCCGGCGGCCGTCGTTTCGGGACCCGGAACAGGGCGGCGCCATACGAGGGCGAGTATCGCAAGGAGAACGGCCGCCGCGGCCGCCGCGGGAAGAGGTATGGTGATGGTCCGCCGCCACACGGAGGGCCGGCGCGGAACAGCCGCCGGCCGCCGCCGGGAGAGCCTTTCCATGACACGTTCCCCCGCCGCCTTCACGGCTTCCTCCGTCAGGGCCGGGGCCGTTTCGCGGGCAATGGCCGCGGACAGGCGGCGGTAATCCGCGAGCCTTTTTCTGCACGTTTCGCAGAGGGAAAAGTGGCCTTCCAGCTTTTCTTTCCAGGGCGAAGGCAGCTCTCCGTCCATGTACACCGAAATAATCTCCCGATCAGGACACATGTGAACCATCCTTGCGGAACCGGTCTTCCGCCAGCAGCCCGGTTAAACGCTCACGGGCTCTGAATACCCGTACCTTGACATTCCCTTCGCTGATTCCCAGAACCCGCCCTATTTCACGGTAGTTCAATTCGCCGTATTCTTTTAACACCAGCACCATACGCAAATTCTCGGGCAGCTGTTCCAGCGCCCGCCGGATTTCCTCCCGGGTTTCCTTCTCCAAAAGCAGGCCTTCCCCGGTTTTTTCCGTCCGCTCTTCTTCCCGGAAAGCCCGCTGATAGGCTCTCCGCTCCCTTTCCTTGCGCTTCGCGTAGTTTAACGCGGCGTTTTTTACCACCCGGATAAGCCAGTATTTGGCTTCGTCCGTGTTGGGAAAGACCATCTTTTTTTCATACAGACGGAAAAAAGCTTCCTGGGAAAGATCTTCCGCGGCTTCCCCGCTGTTGGTAATGCGGTACGCCACCCTGAAAATAACCGGAAACACGGCGTCGTACAAGCGCCGGAATTCCTTTTCCGCCTGCCCTGTTCCCTCCTCACCTGCTACAGAAAACAAATTTCCGCCTCAATCGTTACAGGCCGGAACCCGGACCCGCCGCCACCGGGTTCCCGAAGGCCCGTCTTCCAGAATGACGCCTCTTTTTTTAAGGCTGTCCCGTATGCCGTCGGCTTTTGCGAAGTCCTTTGCCTTTTTGGCGGCGCTCCGCTCCGCGATAAGGCCTTCTATTTCGCGGACGGCCTCCCTGTCCTCTTCTTCCCCGGAAAGGGAAGCGGCTTCTTCTTTCAGGTTAAGCCCCAATACACCGTCCATGTCAAGAACCGCCGCGAGGGCCCCGCCCGGTTCCACGTTAACGTCGCGGAGGAGGCCCCACAGTTCCGCCAGCGCGCGGGGGGTGGAAAGATCGTTCCCCAGCGCCCCGTTGAAAGCCTCAAGATACGCGGCCGCGCCTGATGCGCCGCCGGATGCCGGGCCCTTTTTCCCCGCCCGTCCCGCCAGGTTTTTGAGCCGTTCGACAAGGGATTTCCTGGCGTTTCTGGCCCCTTCCAGGCCTTCCCATGAAAACTGAAGCTGGCTGCGGTAATGGCCCCCAAGGAGGAAATAGCGGTAATCCAGGGGATCGAAACCCGCGTCGATGAGATCCTGGAGGGTAAGGAACGTTCCCGAGGATTTGGACATCTTTTCCTTGTCGAACACCAGAAATTCATTGTGAAGCCAGTAACGGACCCAGGGACTTTTGCCGGTAGCCGCCTCGCTCTGGGCTATCTCGTTGGTATGGTGCACGGAAATATGATCGATACCCCCCGCGTGTATGTCGAACTGTTCCCCCAGATATTTGATGCTCATCGCGGAACATTCTATGTGCCAGCCCGGATAACCCCTGCCCCAGGGACTGTCCCACACCAGCGCCTGGTTTTTGAATTTGCTTTTGGTGAACCACAGCACAAAATCCCCGGGATTCCGCTTGTTCCTATCCACCTCTATGCGGGCCCCCGCCTTCCGGCTTTCACCTTTGAGCAGGGCCAGTTCCCCGTATGAGGGAAACCGGGCGGTATCGAAATAAAGATTCCCCCCCGCCTCGTAGGCAAAACCCCGCTCCTCCATGCGCCGTATCAGGGCTATCATGTCGTCAATATGCTCGGTGGCTTTGCATACCACCGTGGGACGCAGTATGTTCATCCTGGCGGTATCGTTGAAGAAGGCGTCCGTGTAAAAACCGGCGATTTCCAGAACGGACAGCCCCCGTTCAGCGGCGCTCTTTACCATTTTGTCCTCGCCCTCGTCGTTGTCGCCGCTCAAATGGCCCACATCGGTAATATTCATGACATGGGTAACATCCAGCCCGGCGCGGCGGAGGGAACGGACCAGTATGTCATGCACGACATAGGCCCGGAGGTTTCCGATATGGGCGTAAGTGTACACGGTAGGGCCGCAGCCGTAAAAACCGGCCTTCCCCGGAACAATGGGATGGAAGGCTTGTAATTCCCGGCCAAGGGTATTATACAGGGTAAACGTCATCATGCTTACCCTACAGAAATTTGTCGAAAAAATCAATTCCCGCGTACAATTTGACGGCCTCATCCGTTTCGCCGAACCCATGTCGCGTCACACCACCTTCAAAACGGGCGGCCCCGCGGACCTCTGGATACAGCCGGCCGCCTGCTTCCCCTCCTATGTGCCGCTCCTGCTTGAGGAAGCCCGCGCCGGGGGAATACCCGTTTTTGTCATGGGCGGCGGCTCGAACATCGTCGTTTCCGACCGGGGAATACGGGGCATAACGCTGGATACGGGGGGGTGGAAGGGGCAGGAAGGGAAAGCCGCCGGCGCTTCCCCCGGAAAAACGCGGCTGGAATTCCGCGCGGGAACCCCGTCGGACGAGGCGGCCGAAACGGCGGCTTCCCTGGGCCTTTCGGGACTGGAATTCCTTGCCGGTATGCCCGGAAGCGCCGGGGGGGCCGTATGGATGAACGCCCGCTGTTACGGACGCGATGCCGCCGGCGTTCTTGCCGAAACGCTCATCCTCGATGAAAACCTCGCCTGCGTGAAGATTCCCCCGGACGCGGGCGCGTTCTCGTATAAAAAAAGCCCCTTCCAGGGGCGGAACGTCGTGATTGTCCGGGTGTCTTTCGATCTTGTCCCCCGCCCCGTCCGTGAAATCAGGGAGGAGATGGAAACGTTCAGGCGGGACAGGGAGCGGAAAGGCCATTACCGCCGCCCTTCCGCCGGCTCGGCCTTCAAGAACAACCGGGATTTCGGAAAACCCGTGGGGAAGCTCATTGACGAACTGGGGCTGCGGGGGCTTTCCTCGGGCGGGGCGCAGGTGGCCCCGTATCACGGGAACATCATCATCAACACGGGAAACGCCACTTCCGCCGATATACGGACCCTTGCGTCCCTTGTCACCGCCCGCGTCAGGGCCGCGACGGGCCTTGAACTGGAAACGGAGATCCTTTTCGCGGGGGACTGGTAAGGAAACGGAACCGCCGCCTCTTTGCCTCCGGGAGCCCGGCGGGGCCGCCGCGGAACTCCGCCGGCGCTTCGCGGGGCCCGGCGGAGCGGCCAAAAGGCGGCCGGCGCCCCCGCGTTTCCTACAGGGAAGACTCGAACGTCACCGTGACAAAGGGGTTGCCCCCCGTAAAATCGTTTGCCCACACGCTGTCGTAGCCGGCCCCTTCCCAGGCCGGGGCGTCAGGGTAGGGGACCTTGACGGTGACGGTTTTGGGAAGAACGACGCCATTAAACATACCCGTTCCCAGCGCGGGGGGCGGCGTATTGCCCAGTGTGACGGTGAGGGGCGTGCCGCCGGTGTTTGCCAGGGCGAAATTGCCGATGTTCGCTGCCACGGGGAGGTTCAGCGTGGCAAGGGCGGTACAGGACTGGAAGGCGTCAGCGCCAATGATCTCTGCCTTGGGGAAGTCCGCCCCGGTGAGGCTGGTACAGCCGGAGAAGGCGTTAGCGCCGATGTTCGTTACCTTGGAGAAGTCCGTCGTGTCGAGGTTGCCGCAGCTCTGGAAGGCGTCCATGCCGATGACCGCTGCCTCGGGGAAGTACGCCTCGGTGAGGCTGGAACAGTTCTGGAAGGCGTAATTGCCGATGCCCGTTACCTCGGGGAAGTACGCCGTGGTGAGGGTGTAGCAGTTCTGGAAGGCGTTAGTGCCGATGTCCGCTGCCTCGGGGAAGTACGCCGTCTCGAGTTTGGAACAGTTGTAGAAGGTGTAACTGCCAATGCCGCCCACCCCCTCTCCGCCAACGCTCTTGAGGTTGGTAAAGTCCTTGAAGGTAGAGACGAGGAACGAGCCCGCCTTGATGCTTGCGGTGTCAGGGGGCAGGGTAAGGGAGGTGATGTACTGCATTCCGGCACTGGGGGTTCCGGGGCCAAATTCGCCGGGAGTGCCCGTCATGTTGTTTAGGTCCGAGAGGGAAAGGTTCAGGTCGACGTACTTTCCCCTGGCGCCTATGGCGGCAAGAAGGTCCGCCCAGCCCTCCCCCAGGGTATTCGCCAGATCAAGCTGCACGATAAGGGGCGCGGGATCGGAGAGCGTGCCTTCGGGCGGTACGAGGCTGTCAAGCCAGGCTTCCACTTCGGCGATGGTGGTAAAGACCGGTTCGGCTTCGGGCGGCGTTCCGCCCGTGCCCGGCAGCACCGGCCACACGGGACCTGTGAGGCCGGCGGCCGCTTCGAGTTCGCTCTTGAACATGCGGTTGAGCCAGGGGTTGGGGCAGCCGGAGACGCACAGGACACAGAGGGCGGTAAGGGCGGCCAAAAGGCGGCGGTTCTTCATGTCATCCTCCTCCAAAGACAAAGCCCGCGCCGAATCCCGAGGGGTAGGCGTAGCGGACAAAAGGTTCAAGGAACACGGGCGAGCCGTTGTGCCGGAAGTAGAGGCGGAGGCCGGCGGCGGCCTCTCCCAGCGCCTGCGGATGGATGGACGCCTGGGCGTTCGGGTCGATGAAGGCGCTGTACACCCCTCCTCCGGCGGCGGCCTGTACAAAGAAGGCCCGGCGGGGAAGGGGGCCGGATACCGGGCCTGAGGCCGGGCTGGACGCCTTTGGCGTTTGACCGGGGAATTCAGGGGGGGCCCCGTCTCCGGAATTCCGGTTCCCCGGCGCGGGGGCAAGGGTTCCCTGTGTGAAGAAGTACCAGCGGAAAAAGGCGGCCCCTTCAAGGGAGGCCATTTGTTTTACGTCGCTGCCTCCGGCAAGTTTAAGCCCAAGGGCAAAGCGGGGCGAAAGGCTGTACGCGCCGTAGAGGAGGAGGCTTCCCGCCGCGCGGTTAAAGGATATGGTGGAAATTTCAAGGCCCGCCCCGCCCGAGAGCGTCCCCGCGTTTTGTGCGTACAGGGGGAGAACAGGAAGGAGCGCGAGGATCCAGGCCAGGCGGCGCGGGAGGCCGCCTTTACATTTACCTGACACGTAACGGGAGGGTAAGGATCTTACACTGCTATTCACCACCGCGCCGGTCATGGGAATTAATGTAGCACGGGGAAGGCGGGGAATCAATGCTCCGCGTTCTCTCATACTGTTCCGGACGCAATCTCCAGCCGGAGCGCCCGTTTACAAACCCCGTTTTTTCCCTTATGCTGACAATATGTTTGTGTCAATTGCCGTGGACCCGGGATCGGAGGGGCGCGCCAGGGAGCTCGCGGACCTTTTGGGACAGTATGGGTTTGACAAGATCCAGCGGGGGCTGTGGGAGTCGGCTTTTGTGTCGCCCGATACCCTTAACCGCCTGAAACGGGATCTGGATCGCGCCACCGACGCTTTCGACCGGCTGCGCATCTTCCAGTTTCCTGTGGAAGGTACGCTGGCCCTGACGAGCCTTCGGGACAAGAAATGGCGGCGCATGGTTGCCCGTGGAGCGGGAACAGGGGGGGGCCAGGCGCCGGCGGCGGGCGCGCCGCGGAACAGGGGAATGAGGGAAGCGCCGCGCCGGCAGCCTGCCGGGTCCCGCCGGCGGCCGTAAAATATGGGGGGAATATGCTGTTAAGTGAATACGGAGCGCCCATCAGGGAGCTCAAAAGCAAAATCTACGACGCCTGGAGGCGTCTTTGAAAAGCCTGTAAAAGGCGAACCGCCGGCGGAACGCATAACCGGGCTTGAAGAAAGAACGGGTGCGGCGGATTTCTGGAACGACGCCGCTTCGGCGGAAAAAATCATGGCCGAACTCAAATCTCTCAAAAACCGTGTCGAGCCGTGGAAACAGCTTCGGGAAGCGGTCGATGATCTTGAAACATTGTACGAGCTGGCCTGCGAGGCGGGCGACGAGGGAGAAGGGGCCGGTCTTGCGGAGGGCCTTAAGGATATTTCGGCCCGTTTCGAAAAACAGACCCTGCTTGAGCAGATGGGCGGGGAGATGGACCGCAACGGCTGTTTCCTTACGGTGCATTCGGGCGCGGGCGGGACGGAGGCCTGCGACTGGTCGCAGATGCTGTACCGCATGTACCTCCGCTGGACGGAGCGGCGGGGCTTTTCCGTCGAGGAAGTGGACCGGCTGGAGGCCGAAGGGGGCATCAAATCGGCCACCGCGAAAATTGAGGGGGATTTTGCCTACGGCTACCTCAAAGGCGAGTCAGGGGTTCACCGGCTGGTCCGGATTTCCCCTTTTGACGCCAACGCCCGGCGGCATACCTCCTTCGCGTCGGTCTATATCTTTCCGGTCATCGACGATTCCGTGGAGGTGGATATCCGGCCTGAGGATCTCCGGGTGGACACCTACCGTTCCGGGGGAGCCGGAGGCCAGCATGTGAACAAGACCGACAGCGCCGTGCGGTTTACCCATCTGCCCACGGGGATCGTGGCGGCCTGTCAGAATGAGCGGAGCCAGATAAAAAACCGGGCCATCGCCATGAGTATGCT
>JAIROE010000291.1 GCA_031257715.1 Treponema sp.
GAAGGGGCCGTGTGAAAAATCTTCGATTTTTCACTGTAGAGAAAACTCTGTTTTCTCTACAGGTTGTTGTTATCAGAATTCCCCAGGGAGGATTCGAACCCCCACAAGCAGATCCAGAGTCTGCCGTGCTACCATTACACAACCGGGGAATGTAAAGCATAGACTAGCATTTTTTTCAAAAATTGTCAATTATGATTTTCATGGCGGATGGTCCGGCAAATTTTCCTGGTGAAGACAAGACCCTTAACCGGCTGGTATCTGAATTGACGATGGAGGAACGGAAAAATCTCCTTGACAAACTCAGAAGCCAGTCGAACCTGTCGCCTCTTCCCCTGTATGAGGGGGAAGAAAGGGTACAAGAAGGGGAAATCCCCAGCCTGGAAGAGTCTTATGCCCGCCTGCCCTGGTATTACCGGGTTTTTTACTTTGTTTTGAGTATTTTCAGGGGCATAGCTCCGGCAAAAATATTCGAGGATAGCCGGGTGGGCAGGCTGGGCCGGGATATTGACGCCCGTTTTCCAGGGCTCTACGACTATCAGCGGAATTTTCTGCTTCCCGAATTTTATCAGCGTATGATGGACCTCAAGGAGGCAGCCCGGTTCTTTTACAATGTTCTTGATGTCAGTGTGAACAGGGACAGGGGGGGCTTTTACGCGTTTCTGGGATCGCTTGAAATGGGAGAAATACATCATTTTCTTGAAACCGACACGGAGCCGGATGTGATAGCCGGGGCAAATCCTTCCGCCGGTGAAGCTGAACTCAGGCAGGCCGCCTTCAGGGCCATGGAAAATGCCATTGCCGGGGTTTCCGGGGAACAGCGGGACACGATGTATAAAAACGTCCGTTCCCTTTTCTGCCTCAAGGAGCTTTCGTCTTTTCTTTTTGACCGGGTGATCATGGCCTTCGGTTTTGAGAGCTCGGCCTCAGGCCACGTGTGTTCCGTCAATGTCATACGGGACATGCTGGAATCCCTCTGCAATATTCTCTGTTCCCTCACGGAACCGCCGCCGCTTACACTTCTGGAATCGCTCTTTATTTTTGTCACGCAGGAGAAAGCGGGGGAGCAGGGTTTTGAAATGGACCGGGAGATGAGAAATCTGCTTACCCATTCTGAAAACGCGCTTGCCACCATACGGGAATTTAACCGGCAGGTGCCCCTTGTCCTTATTCTCCGCTGCGCGAACAGGGATTTGTCTTTCCAGCCGAAACCGGTAAGCGGCGGCGAGGACTGGTTTACCGTGTACCGTGAATACTGGAAGCGCCGCATCGAGAACCGTTTTGCCGAATATATGAGCCGGAAGCGGCACCGTGATCTTGTCGATTCCTTCCGTCATTTCCTTAAAGGCACCAACCTCAAACTCCTTGACAATGTGGTTTCCGAATCCAATCCCGACGGTATTCCTGTTCCCGGTGCCCTTGCCCTTTCCTTCCTCCTGAGTTTCTATTCCGCCGTGTTTATGGGCGACATCAACAGGATCCTCCGCCCCATCTTGATAGACGGCGAATTTTACAAGCGGGAAAACCGTACCGAGTTTACCGAAAGTTACAACGATCTTATCAAGCTGGAGGATGACATACGGAAGTTTGAGGGGAATATCGCCCCTGCAGGGGATCTGGGAAAACGGTACAGCCTTGCCCGGCAGGACATGTCATCCCTTCCGGTAAAGCGGCGGAAAATACAGATCGTGGTAGAAGATGCCTCCAGGGAAGCATCCGTCATCATCGGGAGAATCAGAGGCGCCTGCACGACGATGATCAACATTATCAACGGTATTCTGAAAAAAGATACGGACGGAAAATACGACACGCTGGCAAACCTTTCCCAGCTTGCCGGCAAAGGTGGTTCTTTTATCACCGGACTGAACGCCGTGGCTGACCAATTCAGGAAGACCTTGCAGCTCCTTGACGACATAGACATCATGGAAGGCAGAAGATAATAAACGTGAGTGAAGTTTTCAGGGGTTCGATCTGTCATTTCGAACTTGATTTTGAAGGGGAAAAGGAGCCCCGTTTTGCCTCCTTTCCCTTCATGATGGACAATAGGCCGCTTGATTCCGTACGCTGCTGTGTTTCTTCACGTTTTTCAGGCGTCATGGTATACCGTGATCTCGGGATCGAAAGCGGGAGGGTGCGCAGCCTCCGGCAGATCCATTCGCGGAAGGTGCTTGCCGTCGATGACGCGCCGGATGGGAAAATCTCCGGGACGGAAACGGCGCCCCAGGCCGACGGCCTTGTGACCAGGGACAGGAATACGGTTCTTTCGGTGACCGTGGCGGACTGCCTTCCGGTTTTTTTGTACGATACCGGTACGGGCGCCTTCGGCGTTCTCCATTCGGGCTGGAAGGGAACCGGCATAGTCCTTGAAGCCCTTGCCCTCATGGAGGAACGCTGGGGTGTCCGCCCTGCGTCGGTTGCCGCGGTACTGGGGCCCTGTATCTGCTCCCGCTGTTACCGCGTCGGGAAGGAGCGGGCCCTTTCCTATGAGGCGGAATTCGGCGGCGAAGGCGGGAATTTTCCGCTGGGGCCCCTTGTGTGGAAAACGGCCGGGGAGGAAGGGGACTGGCATCTTGACATGCAGGCCGCCAACGCCCGCATCCTCTCCGGCGCGGGCGTACGGAATATTGCCGTCTGCCGGAATTGTACGTTTGAAGATGAACGGCTCGGATCGTTCAGGCGGGAAGGGGATGCCTATGCCCGCATGACGGCTCTGGCCGGATATTATTGAAGGAATAATATGAACGACCCATTACAGCAAATGACATGGAAACAGAGGATAGCCTGCGCCCTTACGGGAATAATGAAAGATGCGGGAATTGACGGTACGGTTGATCCCGCCTCGGTGGTTGCCGAGATCCCCCCCGATCCGGCTATGGGGGATCTGGGTTTCCCCATGTTTGGTTACGCGAAACTGCTGCGGAAAGGCCCGCCCCAAATTGCCCTCCTGGTGACGGCGAGCCTGTCCACATACGCGCCGCGCTGCGCCGCCCAGGGGCCCTATGTGAATGTGCGGCTCGACCGGGCGGCGGCGGTCCGGGCGGTACTCGACGGAACAGGCGGTGCGGATTCGGGCGTTTCCGCGGGCCCAACCCAAAGAATCATGGTGGAATTTTCAAGCCCCAACACCAACAAACCCCTTCATCTTGGGCATCTGCGGAACGACGTCCTTGGCGAAAGCGTTTCCCGCATCCTTGCCGCGGCGGGTGCGGAGGTAAGGAAGGTCTGCATCATCAACGACAGGGGCATTCACATCTGCAAATCCATGCTTGCCTATCTTGAACACGGAGAGGGGAAGACCCCCGAATCGGAACATATTAAAAGCGATCATTTTGTCGGGGATTTTTATGTGCTCTTCAACCGCATGGTTCAGGCTGAAAAAAAACCCGAAGGGGAAATGAGCGGGGCCGAGAAGCGGGCACGGGAGCTTTTGCGTAAATGGGAATCAGGCGATCCTGAAACAACGGCCCTGTGGAAGAAGATGAACGGCTGGGCTGTGGATGGAATGAGGGAAACCTGGGAGAGAACGGGCATTTCCTTCGACCAGCTTTATTATGAAAGCCGGACCTATCTTTTGGGAAAGGAAGAGGTTCTCAAGGGCCTTGAACGCGGTCTTTTTCAGAAGGAAGAGGATGGCGCTGTGACGGTGGATCTTGGCGACGAAAAGCTCGACAAAAAAGTGCTTCTCCGTAGCGACGGAACTTCCATCTACATCACACAGGACATCGGCACGGCGATTTTCCGTCATCACGACTGGCCCTTCGATCGGCTTGTTTTTGTGGTGGGTTCCGAACAGCAGTATCACTTCAGGGTGCTCTTTGCCATTCTGCGGCGGCTCGGCTTTGACTGGGCGCGCAATCTCCATCACCTTTCGTACGGCATGGTAAATCTTCCCGAGGGAAAGATGAAGAGCCGCGAAGGGACCGTAGTCGACGCGGATGATCTTCTGGACAGTCTGCGCGACATGGCCCTCCTTGAAATACGGGAGAAGGAAAGGGAAGAGGCCGTGGGAGATCCCGCCGGAACCGCGGAGAAGATAGCCCTCGGCGCCCTGCACTACTACCTTCTCCAGGCAAGCCCGCTTAAGGACATGCTCTTTAACCCCAGGGAGTCACTTTCTTTTAATGGAAATACCGGGCCTTACCTTCAATACATGGGGGCGCGCATTTCATCCATGCTGAAAAAAGCCGCAGGCAGCGCGGCGGAAAAAGGAGAGGTAAAGCCGGAACTACTTGAGGGAGACGCCGAGTGGGATCTTGTAAAAACGATAGCCGGCTATGAAGACGCGGTGAATGCTTCGGCGGCGGCCATGGACCCGAGCGTCCTTACGGCGTATCTTTACGAACTGTCCCGGTCGTTCAGCCGCTTCTACCACGACTGTCCCATACTCAATGCCCCGGACGCGGATCTTGCCGCAAGCCGCCTTGCCCTTTCCCGCGAAGTGCTCCGTGTGCTCAAGGGCGCCCTTTACCTCGTGTGCATTCCCTTTCTGGATGTCATGTAAACTTCAGTACCGATTTGTCATAACCGGCGGGGGGCGTATAGCCCAGAAGTTCAATGCAGGTGGCTGCGATGGAACTGATGCCGAGCCCCTCGTTAAGACCACCGTCGTATTCGCTTTTGTATTCAGGATCGTAGATGATGCAGGGCACGGGGTTAAGGGAATGGCTGGTCTTGGGCTTGGGGCTCCCGTCTTCCTTGCGGATTACTTCGCCCGTTTTTTTGTTGTGTTCAAACATGTCGTCAGAATTGCCGTGGTCCGCGGTGATCACCATGATCCCCCCCGCGGCTTCGATGGCTTTTGCGAGCCTTCCCAGCTGAATGTCCATCCCTTCCATGGAGCAGACCACCGCCTGGTACACTCCGGTGTGGCCCACCATGTCGCCGTTGGGATAGTTAAGCCTGATGAAGTCGTATTTGCCCGAACCCGCCGCTTCTATCACCCGGTCCGTGATGTCGGCGCATTTCATCCATGGCCGCTGTTCAAAGGGGACGACATCACTTTTTATTTCCTCGTAGTCTTCGAGCGTTTCGCTGAATTTACCCGTCCTGTTTCCGTTGAAGAAGTACGTTACATGGCCGTACTTCTGGGTTTCGGAAATGGCCAACGTGCGTACGCCGCTTGCGGCAAGGTATTCGCCCATGGTCCTGTCTATGGCCGGAGGGCTCACAAGGTAACGTTTGGGTACATGGGTATCCCCGTCGTATTCCATCATCCCCGCGTAGCAGACCTTGGGCCGCCTTACACGGTCGAATTTGCCGAAGTCCTCTTCCTCAAAGGCGGCGGTAATTTCGAGGGCCCTGTCGCCCCGGAAGTTGAAGTAGATCACCGAATCGCCGTCTTCTATTGTCCCTATGGGTTTCCCCCCTTCGGCGACGGTGAATTCCTTGAGATCCTGATCTATGATTCCGGGGATCTCCTTCCGGTATGTTTCCACCGCCTCCCTGGCGCCTGCAAACTGGCGGGCTGTTCCCAGCACATGGGTCTTCCATCCCCGTTCAACCATGGACCAGTCGGCGCCGTAACGGTCCATGGTGATCCACATGCGGCCGCCGCCTGAGCCTATCTTCGCGTCAACGCCGCCGGCCCGGATTTCCTTCAGGAAGTCCTCAAAGGGATCCACATAGTCAAGGGCGCTTGTTTCCCCGACATCCCGGCCGTCGAACAGTACATGAACACGGATGCGCTTTACCCCCTCTTCCCCGGCCCGCCGTATCATTGCCTTGAGGTGATCCAGATGGCTGTGGACATTACCATCGGAAAAAAGTCCGATAAAATGAAGGGTGGGGGTACGGCCTCCCGCTCCCGCAGCACCGCTTTTCAGATTGCCGGTGATTTCCTTCCATGCTTTTCCTTCAAACATGGCCCCGGTCTCGATGGATTTGCCGACAAGCGCGGCGCCCTGATTAAACACGCGGCCGCAGCCCATGGCGTTGTGGCCGACCTCGCTGTTGCCCATGTCCTCGTCGGAAGGCAGTCCTACCGCCGTTCCGTGGGCCTTAAGCTTTGTATTGGGACTCTTTGCCCGTATGCTCACAAGATTGTACATTTTGGAATCGGCGACCGCGTCCCCTTCCCTGTATTTGCCGTATCCTACCCCGTCCATGATGACAAGAACCACAGGTCCGCGCCGGCCTTTCCATCCGGGATTTTTTTTAAGCGCTTCAAGCATGGGATCTCCTTCCTGATTACAATCAGTATAGTGCAAAAGGGTGGCTTGTAAAAGGTTCCGCGTTGCCTCATCAAAAATGTTACCGAAAAGAGTTCATGCCTCACATTGAAAATGTTACCCAAATTATTATAGGGATACCGAATGGAGGGCGTCCTAACGGGGTTAACCATGAAAGAAAAACAGGCGGTAACACGGGAGTATAAAACCCGTTATCAGAAGGCAACAAAAAAAGCGAAGATAGCTTTGCTCGACGAATTACCCGGTTGACCGGTTACCACCGGAAATCAGCCGTCCGGCTTTTGAACGCCAAGCCGATCAGGGAAGCCCTGGTCTCTATTGACGGGAAGCCGGTGAAACTCAAACCGTAAAAAAACGGCCCGCAAACCGCAAAGGAAAACGGGTCTATACCGACGAGGTCACCGACTCCCTCAGACGGGTCTGGGCCTTCTTCTGGTACACATGCGGGAAGATCCTTGCTCCCTTTATGCGGCAGCAGATGCCGTATATCTCAGTATGGCCGACCTTCAAAATTACCCCCGACATCGCGGAAAAACTCAAAAAGACAAGTCCCGCGTCCATAGACCGATACCTCAAAAAAGACAGGGACGCCCTCAGGCTCAAGGGGGAAAGTCTCACCAAACCCGCCGATTCCCTGAAAAGCCGCATTCCCATACGGAC
>JAIROE010000313.1 GCA_031257715.1 Treponema sp.
CTGATCGATGATGATTTTTATCATGTTTACGGGCGCTTTTTCCCTGACGGCAATGGTTAAAGGCGATGAACCGTCGTCGTCAGTAGCGTGGATCCTGTCTTTGGTGAGCAGAGTGGATACCATGCGGGGCGATGAGGAAAGCGCCGTGAGGAAGGGGGTTCTTCCCCTGGAATTTCGCGCGTGTATGGGGGCGCCGCAGTCAAGCAGAAGGGTGACAAGATCGCTCCGTTCCATCGCCACCGCGATATGAAGGGGCGTGTCGCCTCTGGTATTCCTTGTGACAGGATCGACGCCCCTGTCCGCCAGCCGTTTTACCTGCGAACTGAAGCCCGCCATGACGGCTTCCATAAACGGGGTATTGCCGTCATTGTCTCTGGTTTCAAGATCTGCCCCCCGGCGTATCAGGGTAGCTTCAAGATCGGCAATCCCCAGCCGTACCGCCTCGTGCAGGGGAGTTTTCCCGGCAAGGTTGTGGGCATTGATGTCGATACCCGCATCAAGGAGATTCTCCGCGGCGGAGGATGCGTTCCAGCGTACCGCCGTGTGAAGGGCGGAATTCCCCAGGCTGTCCCTGGCGTGAAGAAAGGCCCCCGCGGCAAGCAGCGCTCCGGCCGTTTCCGGGCTGTTGTATTTGGCCGCCGTAAAGAGGGGAGTTTCCCCTGTAGCGTTGACGGCTTCGGCAAGGGCTCCTTCCTGTATGAGATAGGGGATGTACGTGTAAAGTTTCCATTGAGCCGCGTAGTGAAGAATGGAATTCCCGAGTCCGTCCCTGGCTTCAAGCGTAAGAGGCGTTATCATCCATTTCCGTATGGCTCCCGGTGAATGGAACGCAAGGTACAGGGACGATTCTTCACGGGCGTTGGGGGCAAAAATATCCGCCCCGCGGGAAAGGAGCAATGATCCTGTTTCTTCCTCATTCTGGCGTACCGCAATGTGCAGTCCCGTATCGCCTTCCTTGTTGCGTACATTCACCATGGCTTTCCTGTCAAGGATAAGCCCCGCGGTTTTTGCGTCCCCATGGTTCCGTATGGTGATATGGAGAAGCGTATTGCCGGCGCTGTCGCTTTTCTGTACCGTATCTTCGGTTATGAGAGCGTCAAGAAGAGGGCTCCTGTCCCGCAGTGCCTTCTCATAAGGGGTAATTCCTTCGTTATCCGCGGCAAATATATCCGAACCGTATGAAAGAAGAGGCGTCACGCCGGCCGCGCGGCTTTCCTCAATGGCGAGGTACAGGGCCGTTTTTCCATCGATGTTGCGGATGGAAGTATCGGAGCCTCCCCCAAGCAGCGTCTGAATTATGTCCGGGCCGCGGTTAAGCGTCACCGCGATATGGAGAGGGGATTCGCCGTGTACGTCGCGTATGTTGGGATTGGCGCCCCGTGAAAGAAAAAGGGAAATGGCTTCCCGGTGTACCGCCTCGGGAATGGCGACATGGAGCACCGTGTTGCCCTTGGCGTCCTGTGCGTTGACATCGGCCCCTTCGTCAAGGAGAAGATTCATGGCCAGGATGTTCCCCGACCTTGCCGCTTCATGAAGCGGCGTGGTTCCCGACGCGTTCTTGATATTGACATCGGCCTTTTTGGCGATGAGAAAACTGATGAATCCCGTGTAGCCTTCGCGGGCCGCCGCGTGAAGGGGGGCGGAGCCGTCCGCGCCCCGGACGTTGTAATTGATGACGCGCACCGCGGGAGCGAAAAAGGCGAAGAGGGGAAGATCCGAATAGGCGCCCTGCAGGATGAGCAATTCCGCGCATTCCATGTGGCTGAATGAGCCGGGCCTCTCCAGCGCCAGATCCAGGGGGTTCTTCCCGTTGTTGTCCCGTATGTCAAGGGGGCTTCCCTCTTCAAGTATGGTACGGACGGCCTCCGTATTGCCCCTCCGGGCGGCAAGGTGGAGGATTGTTTCCCCGTCTTTGTCCGTTGATTTCATGGAAGAAGTTGTGAGGACGGCCTTAAGGAAAGAACCTCCCGAGGAGACGGCGGTAAGGGCGGGACTTGTTTCCCCTGGCATGGAGGCGTGAATATCCGCCCCCGCGGCCGCGAGTATTCCGGCGGTTTTATCGTCCCTTTTCGCGGCGCTTATTCCCAGAGGAGTACGGCCGTCGTTGTCAACGGCGTCCACTTCCGCCCCCATGGAAATAAAGAAGGACGCAAGAAGAGAATCACCGGTTTCGGCCGCCATGTGCAGCGGGGTCCTTCCCCGGCCGTCCCTGGCGCTTACACTGGTTTGGCCAAGGAACAGCGCCTTGGCCTTTTCCGTCTCTCCCCCTTCAAGAAGGCTCCAGACATCTTCATCCGCCGGGAGGGCCGCCTCTCCGGCCTTTTTGGGAGTGCTTTCGCATCCTGAAAAAAGGGACACGCAAATAAAAATACCCGTCAAAAGTGATATAAAAAGGATTCCGGTTTTCATGGTATTATCATCGACAATAAGAAGAAGCTTATGTAGCGTTTGTCCGTAATGTAGATACATACTTCCTTAAAAACCGTGTTTTGCACGCCGTTCCGGTATGAAACGGGAGCGAATGCGGGGGACTAGAGTCCGCGGTCCGTCCGCGACGAGGCAAGGTTTCGTACAGTACCGGCTTTGCGGACAGGCGCCACGCAGGAAAACCGGAATTAATCCGCCCCTCGTGCCGATAATACGGTATGGATTATGAAACGCTAACCGCCGAAAAACAGCGCATCATCATGGATCTTGCGGAGAAGGCCATTTTCCTCCGTCCCGCCCTTGCGACCTTTTCGGACAAGAGTTTGAACGAAAAAATAAAGGATTTTGCCCGGGTCATAGCCGAATCCATTGAGGACCGAATGTTACAGGCTGTTGCGGACAGGAAGACTTGAACTTCTATGCTTTCCGGCGCCGGCGCCTCAAACCAATTCTTTATTTCGGTATTTTTACCTCATTTTTGTGTATGGTGCGTAACATGCGGTTGTACGGGCCGTCCCCGCCGCCGGATAGCCGTTTGGCCCGTTATTGTAGTATGCTCCGTGAAGGGGAAAGAGGGTGCGGGCGGACAGGCGGTTTACAGGGGCATGCGGCGCGGAACTGCGGGATGAAATAAGTGCCGCGGAGGGAAACGAGGTTTTTGCCTTGGGCTGGATCGGCGAGGCGGGCCTTGTGGAACGGATAAGGGTGCTTGCACGGGGAAACGAAGGGGCGGTTCCCGCTGTATGGCAGTGGACGGAAGGCGGCGAAGGGGCGTCCCCGCCCGATGTCTTTATTCACAATCATCCTTCAGGTTTCCTTGCCCCCAGCGACAACGATCTCCGCATCGCGTGCAGGGCCGCCGAGGAGGGGACAGGCGCCTACATCACCGACAACGAAGTTGAGAAAGTCTACGTGGTGGCCGAACCCGTACGGCGGAAAAAACGCGTGACGCTGGACCCGGATGCCATTTGCGCCGCCCTTGAAGAGGGGGGGAGCATTGCCGGAAGGCTCGATTCCTGGGAACCCAGGAAATCCCAGCTGGATCTCATGCGGCTTGTTATACGGGGCTTTAACGAGGATGCCGTTGTCGCCGCCGAGGCGGGAACGGGGGTGGGAAAGTCTTTCGCCTATCTTCTTCCCGCGGTGCATTACGCGCTGGCAAACGACGAGCGTATCGTCATTTCAACCGCTACCATTAACCTTCAGCAGCAGCTTTTTGAAAAAGACATTCCCCTTGTTGCGCTTTCTTCGGAGCGGAAGATAAAAGCGGTACTCATGAAAGGGCGGGGCAACTATCTGTGCCTGCGCCGCCTTGAAGACGCCATGAGGGAACCGGAACTGGGTGAGGAGTACAACGAGGAACTGCGGCGCGTGGCGCTGTGGGCCGAAACGGCAAAAAACGGCGGCCGTTCCGATCTTTCTTTTGTCCCCGCCGGGGAAGTCTGGTCGAGGGTCTGTTCCGAGGCGGATCTCTGCATGGGAATGCGCTGCCCCCTGCGGGAGCGCTGCTTTGTCCTTTCCCTCAGAAAAGAAGCCGCCGACGCGAGGATACTCGTGGTCAATCATCACCTCCTCTTTGCCGATCTTGCCGCCCGGCGTGAGGGGGCCGGTTACGAAGGTACGGTGGTTCTGCCTCCCTACACGCGGGTTGTTATTGACGAAGCCCATACCATCGAAGACGCGGCGACGTCCTTTTTTTCAAAGGAATTCAGCCGCCCGGGAATTTTCCGGCTGCTGGGGCGGCTGTACCGGAGGCGGCGGGCAAACCAGCGGGGGCTTTTGGTTCGGCTTCTCTCCGTGGCGAACCGGGACCCTTCAAACGACAGGCTTGACGAGACGGCCTCGCTCATTGAAAAGGCGCGCGCCGCGGCGGATTCTCTTGATGAGGCGGGGCTTCTCCTCTGCGGAGGGGAGGAAAACGGCCAGGCCGCACTGTGGGCAGGATCTCCGGGGGCTTTCCGCCTTACGCCCGCACGGGAAGAGGCTTTCCGTTCCCTGTTTCCCCATTTTGCCTCTCTTCGCAAACACATTGACGCGCTGGGGGACATGATACGGCTCCTGCTTGAAGAATGCGGAGAACAGGATGAACTTGAAAGCTGCGTGTGGGAAATAAAAACGGCGCTGCGCCGCCTTGAGGAGGCGGGGGGGATATGCTCCTCCTTTATCGCTTACCGGGAAAAGCCGGGGGAGGTAATGTGGATGGAACCGCGCCGGGGCCGGGGCGGTTCGGGAGAGGATTCGGGCAATCCCTGGGTTACCTACACCATCACCCCGGTGGATGTTGCGCCCGCGCTGGAAGAGGCCCTGTTCAGGCCGAACAAAAGCGTGATCTGCACTTCCGCGACCCTCGCTGTAGGCGGCGGTTCTTTCGATTACTGGGCGGGCCGTTCCGGGCTCAGCCTTGCCGGGAACAGGAAATTCTTTTCGGGCTGTTTTCCTTCGCCTTTTCCCTACCATGTTTCGACGCTCCTTGCCGTTCCTTCCGATGCGCCCCTGCCCGAAGAGCCGGGATACCAGGACTTTGTTGACAGGGCGGTTACGCGCCTTGCCGCGGCTTCCGGAGGTTCCGCTCTGGTGCTTTTCACGTCCTATCAGTCGCTGCAGAGCGCCTGCGGGGCGGCCTCTCCGGAACTGCGGGAAATGGGGATACGCTGCCTTAAACAGGGGGATGACGACCGTTCCCGCCTTCTCGCGAATTTTCTTGAAGACAGGACCAGCGTTCTTTTTGCCACCGATTCATTCTGGCAGGGCGTTGACGCCCCCGGCGATACCCTGCGCCTTGTTATCCTCTGCCGGCTTCCTTTCAGGACCCCCAGCGATCCCGTATTTGAGGCGCGCAGGGAAGCCCTTGAAAAAAAGGGGAAGAGCGCCTTCATGGAGCTTTCGCTTCCCGAATCGGTGATGAAATTCAAGCAGGGTTTCGGCCGCCTCATGCGGCGTTCAAGCGACCGGGGAGTGGTGGCGGTTCTGGACGGCAGAATCATCAAAAAACGGTACGGTGAATTCTTTATCCGGTCTCTGCCCGAAACAAAAAAATGTTTTGGGGAATTTGAATCGGTGCTGCGGAAAACGGAATCGTTCCTCCATGAGAAAATTTGAAATCGGTTTCGAAGTAGAATAAACTGATAATGGAGGCTGTTCATGAAGAAAACAGTGCTTGCCCTCGCGTTTATCCTTCTTTCGATTCCGCTTTTCGCCCAGATGAGAAACGGGGCAAACGCCGCTTTGGTATCCTGGACAAAGGACGGGGTCGAAACCGGCATGATCGAAAAGGTGACGAACGCCGTCATTCAGCTTGACGGCAACAATGTACAGTACACCCTGCAGGTAAAGGGTGAAGATCCCATTGTATTCAAATTTAACCGCGTTACCAAACGTCTGCATGTGGAAAGATCCGGCGAATTGATCCTCAGTACATTGGCGGGCTACGCCGAATCCGGGTCCAATTCAAACATGTCATACACCGACGGGGAGAATGCGGTCAACGTCCTTAAATTCAGGCGGAAATGAACCAGCCCGCCATCATTGGTTATTGAATTGACCGCCCAGGAGGCTCCCCCGCCGCAAACGGGTTCCCGGGTATTAGACCCCCTTCAAACAAAAGGCCGGATTGCCGGGAGCCTTCGTCACAGGTCGCTGTCAAAGACGGTTTTGCCGAGTCCCCTGTCTTTTACGCCGGCCCGGCATTTTTCAAGAATTTCCCGTTCCGTTTCAAGCGCGGTGAAGTTATACACCGTCCCGCCCTTGTCCGCTATTTCCACATCGGGCATTGAATAGGCGCCCATGTCCTTGATGACGCGGTCGCAGGCGGCGGACCGGTTTTCCGGGCTGCATTCTTCCGCCCTCTCCGTTATGTCCGTTTCCCTGAAGCCGGCAGGTTTTTCCCAGATGAGACTGAAAGCCCGCTTGCGGAAATTCTCCAGCTTTATTGCGCCGTTTTCCCGCCTGAGCGCGGCAAGGCGGAAGGCGGGGATGAGCCAGAAGAGGATCGAAAAAACAAGGGGAACGATACCCAGCCCTATGGCGATAACGGACCGGGGATCCGCCGTTACCCGCAGGAGGAAACGGGTGACGAGGGCGTACACATACGAACTTTCCTCAAATCCGGCCGGGGTAAGAATGGGGCCTGTCGTCGCCGCGTTGTAAAGAAAATAACTTCCGAAAAGGAGGTTTATCCCGTTGATGAGAACGAACCATGTGTTCACGTTTTTTTTGTTTGACGAAAAGATACGGAGCCGTTTGACCGGCGCGGTAATTTCGGCGCCGCACGTTCCGGGGCGCGCCGCGTTTGAGTCCTTTCCGGCATTTACCGACCCTTTGAGGATTTCATCGAAACGGTAGATCACCGTACCGCCGGGAGAAGCCTCGGGCATTCCGCCGAATTCGCCGGAGAAGGCAAGGATCTCCTCTTCGGCCCTGTCCGGGGAAAGTCCGGTAAGGGCCATGAATTCGGGGAGGGCCATGATCCCCGAATGCGATTGCAGGTAGGCGATGATCGCCTTCTTTTCACGGGAGGCCCAGCCACGGTTCGGATCTTCCTCGCCGAAGACGAAAGAGAAAATGCATTTGTGCAGGGGCCGTGAAGAGCCGGGCCGTGAAGTTCCCCGCCGCGAAGTCCCGCCGCCGTGCGCGGAAGTCAGTTCCGAATAAAACCAGAGCCGTATAACAAGATGAAAGATCGATTCGGCGAAAAAAAAGCCGCCGTTCCGCCCGGATCTGCCGCCTCCGTTCCGCCCCGATCTGCCGCCGGAATTGGATGATCCGGCCGCTACAACGGAAAGGGCAAGGGACGCCAGCGCGATGAGCATAAAAAGGGCGAAATAACCCACCAGCATCATCATGATCCAGATCTTGAAGACCAGCGAAAAAACGGCCAAAAGACACACGGCGGCTTTTTCCCGGCAGCGTGAAAGGACAGCGCGGAAACCCCGGTAACGGCTCCTGAAACCCCTCGGGAAGGAATAGAGAATCTCCCCCGATTCGGTAACTTGGAGCCGGCCGCTGTATTCGTCGGCCGCGCGGGGCAGGAGTTCCCGTACCGTGGAGAGGGGAAGAGCGGTGGCGGCGGTAATGTCCGCCGCGGTGGCGCCCCGGTCCTGGCGGAAGAGGCGGCGCAGGGTCCCGGTTATCCGCCGGTATGCCTGCTCTTCCCCTGTTCTAGGACGCTTCATGGATGGTTATTGCTTCGTTTTCGGTTTCAAGAATGGCATTGACGGTGAGGCCGCGAAGGTAATCATTGACCAGATCGGTTACCGCCACCCAGACTTTGTGACTCATGCAGCCGCTTATCCGGTCACAGGTTTCGTTATGCTTGTCGCAGGGGGTTACCGAAAGATCTTCCCCCGCGGCGTCAAGGATCTCCTTAACCGTCAGCTTGTCCAGAGAATGGGTAAAACGGAAGCCGCCTCCCGGCCCCCGTACCGAATTGACAATACCCGCCTTCCTGAGTTTGAAAAAAATTTGTTCCAGAAACACGGAAGAGATATTTTCCTCTTCCGCAAGGCTGTTTATTGACACCGGATTCCCGTTTTTCCCCAGTTTTGCCAGGGCAATGGACGCCCGCAGCGCATATCGCCCCCGGGTGGTAATTCTCATTGGAACCTCCCCCTTTTCAATTAATAGAGTTGTTCGATAACCTCAGTTATCGAACAAATTCCTTATAAAAACAGCAAAATGCGGAGCATTTTGCGAGACTTGCAAGCTAACCGAAGGTTAGCAGGCAACCCGAACCCGATAGGGTTCAGTAAACAGGCTGTCGAACAGGTTCAATTAATGACTGGCATGATAAACTATTATCCGGGAAAAAGTAAAGGGCGCAACGCGGCCATTGACCACTTTCCGTTTATGCGGTACGCTTGTTTGTAAGGATTCAAAATGATCCAATTCTATTTTTTGTCGATACTTTTCAATGCTCTTACCGGTTTTATCCTGTTTGCCGGAGACGGTGAAGGCGGAAGTTCCCTGGAAGAACGGCTCAGGCTCCCGGTTAACGGCGAGGTTTTCCGGCTGGTTCTGGGCATACTTGCCATGGTAACGGGCCTTCTCAAGATCCTCTCTTCAACCCAGGGCGACGTTCCGGTCGTAGGGGATCTGCTTCCCGCCCTGCTGGGCCTTGTTACCGGTTTTATCCTGATCTTTTCATACTACGATGAACACGCCGCCCATGAAACGGGCGCGTTCAGGAATTTTGGCGCGGCGGTAGTACGCAATAAAAGATGGATAGGCATGGCCGCCATGGCCGGGGCGATTCTTCACTTCCTTTTCCCGCAGGCCCTTCTTCTTTAGAAGATCCCGGCATGGCCGATTCCGTCGCGGGCATAGTCCGCAGGGGGAAAGATCTCTTTATTGCCCGCCGCGGGGAAGGCGGGGATCTGGGGGGAAAGTGGGAGTTTCCCGGCGGCAAAGTGGAGGAGGGGGAAAGCGACGGAGAAGCCCTTATCCGCGAATTCGGCGAGGAATTTTCCGCCGCCGTTACCGTAGGCCCCTTTTTGGGAAGCGCCGTCTTCGAGCACCGGGGCGCCGAACGGACACTGCGGGCCTATGAGGTACGCTTCAAAAAAGGGGATTTCATCCTGCGGGAGCACGCCGAATGGCGCTGGGCCGATCCTGAAGAAATAAAAGCGCTTGATTTCGCGGACTCCGACCGAAAGCTTCTGGACTTTATCGGCCGCATCGCGCCGGAGGGGCCGCCGTCCGGGGAAATTCCTTAAAAACGCCAGCCCGCGCCCACGTTGACGTCAAAACGCGAAAGACCGGCCTCGGACTTCTGTGCCGGAAGGCCGGACATGTTTTCCCCCGTTTCCCCGGACCGGGTCTTCCCCTTTACGTCTCTGATATACCGCCAGGAGAAGCCGAGGGAAAAGAAGAGTTTCCTCTCGGGGGTAAAGGAAAACGTTATCCCCGGTTCAAGAAAAAGCCCCCCTCGCAGGTAGTCCTTCCTTTCAAGGACAGGATCCCTTTTGAAGTGCGTGTCCTCCGCGTTGCAAAATACCAGGGGGCTGGCGGCCAAATCGATTTCCGCCTGAAAGAGCCGGTGAAAGGGGTAGAAGAGGGAAATGCCGGGAGAAACAATGAACCAGTCCTGCCGGCAGGTGATGACCGTGCCGGTGTACTGTTCCGTTTCGGAAAGCCCCGGTTCGTATATTCCCGCGGCAAGCCTCTTTGCGTACTGCCGGTAGCCGTCCACGGCGGAAAAGGAGAAGCGGGTATAAAGAAACGCTCCGTAGATTTTAAGCGCCATCATGCCAAAGAGCGGAAAGGAGGCGCCGGCGCGTATACCGAGGTCCGTCATGTTTCTGACATGGTTGTCATGGATGGAAAAAACGGTAATGTCCCCGTGATTTCCGGCCTGCCATTCCCTGTTCTCCATGAAGCCGGTTTTCCCCCGAATGCCGAATTTCATGTCGAAGGTAAAAAAGCCGCCCCACAGTTCAAGGGGCCGCGACCGGGACAGATCGACGCGGCCGCCGAAGTAAAAAAGCGGCTCCATCTTCCAGTCCAGCCGGCCGAGGAGTTTCGTCCCGCCGGGGTAGTCGTACACCAGTTTTCCGGCCATACCGTACATGAAACCGAAAGCCGGAGACGCCGAAAAGTTATAGTTCTTTATGAGTTCCTCTCCCTCCAGAGGCCCCGGGGAGAACACAATGACTAAAAGGCATAAAGCGGTTATATTTTTCATACTATGAGAGTAGAAATTTCATGCCCGGGCCGTCAAGTCCTCTTTTTTTCATGCGTTCTTTTCCTTGCCGCCTGCGATTCCAGAAGCGGTCAAATTTCCCTGGAACCTCCCCCCATTCCGGCCTCGTCGCCGTCCCTTATAGGTTACGGGGTGATCAATGCGTCCTATACCCTCCTTGTGGACAGTCCCGGGAAGGGGAATACTTCGCTGGGATACGCGCGCCGGGGTTCCATGGTGAGGATCGTTGAACGGCGATCCGTCAACAGCCGGGATTCATCCGAATCCTGGGTGCTGGTTTCGGGCATGGATGAAAACCATGCCGAAGGGTGGGTGCCCGAGAGCGTTGTGGATATTTATGACAACGAATACAAGGCACAGACCGCCTCGGAATTGATGAACCGGTGAGGGAAATTCTGTACTGGATCGTTCCTCCGGTTCTGGGGGGCGTGATAGGTTTTCTTACCAACGTGGTAGCCATAAAGATGCTCTTCAGGCCGCTTGATGAAGTGCGCCTCTTCGGTATACGGCTCCCCTTTACCCCGGGCATACTTCCGCGCCAGCGGCACAGGCTTGCCGTGAGCATAGGCGGCATGGTGGAAAGGGAACTGCTTACCCCCGCCGTCATAGAGGATCGCCTTGGCAAGCCCGGCGTAAGGGAGGGCATAAAGCGATCCGCCGCGCTTTACACGCAAAGAATCCTTTCGCTTCCCGCCGCTTCCTTTTTCGACGGGGCCGCCGCCGCGGGAGAGGCCATCCTTCCTTTTTTCAGGGATTTTGCCGCTTCTCCGTATTTTCCCCGTCTTCTGGATCTTGCGGCTGAAGCCGCGCTTGAAAGCCGGGGAACCGAAAGGCTGCGGGAAAAAAGCCTCAACAAGATTCTGGGCCTTGCCGAAGGGACCGGTCCCGTTCTGGAGGATGCCCTTGCGGGACTTGTTTCGCTCAGGGCGGGACACATCGTTCGTGCCCTTGTTCCCTGGGCGGAAGGGGCGTATCCCTTTGCGGTGAAGTCCTTCCTGGAACTGCTCCGCCGGCCCGAGATTCACCGTGAACTGGAAGACAGGGGCCGCGTCTTTCTTTTGAAGGTGATACTCAAACTCAACGTCTTTCAGCGGTTCTTTATTTCGGCCGCGCAGTACGACAGGACCCTTGCCGGCCGCATGCCTGAAATCATAGACGATCTTCTTGTTCAGCTTGAAGAAATGCTGGGCAGGGACGATGTGAAGCGGAGCCTTCTTTCCAAATGCGAAAAATCGCTTGCGAAGCTCCTCTCCGGCCCCGATACTTCCCGCGCCGCCGCCCGTTTTCTTTCGGGGATCATCAGGGGGCGCCTTGCCTGCCCCCTTGGGGAACTGCTTGACAGCCTGGGAAAGAATTTCAGGGGAAGGGAACTTGCCGGGAAACTATCCGGTGTTTTAAGGAGGCTCTTCCTTTCCGGGGAAGACGCGGATGGCGCCGCGTCAGACGTTTCCGGTGCGCCGTCCCCCGCCGCGGTTTTCTCGGAGAAGGTCCGCGGACATTTCGCCCAAGTGGAACTGGGGGTTCTTTTGGGCATAGACGGGGCACAAAAAGAAGCGCTTGATTCTTTCCTCGCCGCGAAGATCGTCTCCTTTGCCGAAGGCCGGATAGCGGGGGTGCTTGAAACGGTCGATGTCAAAACCATGGTGAGCGAGCGTATCGATTCGCTTGAAATGGAAAGGGTAGAGGGGATCATTCTTGACGTGATGGCCCGCGAGCTTAAATGGATCGACGTTTTCGGGGGTGTTCTGGGTTTCCTAATCGGGATCTTTCAGGCGCTGTTTACCCATCTGATCCGCTCCGCCGGATGAAGCCTCCTTTTCCCCAAGCTGCCCGCACGCGCCACAGACGCCCCTTCCCCTGCGGTAGCGGCGGGTAACCTTGAGCCCCTCCTTTTCAAGGAACCGCCTGAATTCGGCCGTCTCCCCGGCGGAAGGCTCTCTGAGGGGAAGCCCCGAAAAAACGAGTCCTTCCACGGGATTCCACGGGATAAGGTTTATCACGGCGTCAAGCCCGCAGGCAAAGGCCGCCATTGCCCGCGCGTCTTTTTCTCCGGTGTTGATCCCCCCCAGCAATACCGCCTCCAGCGTGACGCGGCCGCCCCCCTTTTCCTGAAAATAAACGAGCGCTTCCTTGAGGAGGGGAAGGGGGCTGCCCTTCGTTACGGGCATGAGCGCTTCCCGGAGTTTTTCGTCCGCCGTGGTGAGCGAAAGGGCAAGCCGCGCGGGGGGTCCTCCGAGGGCAAGCTCCCGTATACCGACGGCGAGCCCGAATGTTGAGACGGTGACGCGCCGGGGAGAAAGGCCGGGACCGTCCCTGTGGAAGAGGAATGCGCATGCCCGGCGGAG
>JAIROE010000325.1 GCA_031257715.1 Treponema sp.
ACCGTCTGGTTTAATACCAAATTTTTGTAATCGTTGCTTTATTCAGCCGGAGCAGAGCTCCGGGGTATTAAACCAGACTTTCGAATAAAGGAAACCACGGCCGGGTTTTCGGATGTGCCGTGGAGAAAAACCGCCTGGAGGTGGCGCCAGGTCATTTGGAACCGGTGAAAAATCGCCTTGAATAGAGAAAAACCGCAGGGAAAGGGAGAGAAATAATGTTGTTTGAAGGGGGAAGACCGGAATCTACGCTGTATAACTGTACATTATGGAGGTAAATATTTTATTCGCCGTACTGTAACCAAAAAACCGGCTTGCCTGGCGGATAACCTGTTCCGGCAAAGGTTCATGGATGATGTCCCGGCAGACAGGAAAAAGGCGCCGGAGAAAAGGTCATGGCGCGCCTCTTGCGCGGCGAAAGCGGCTGGAAAAAAATCCCCATACCTGATAAAATGAATTATCCTGCCGCAGAGCCTCCCCTGCGCAAGCGGGCTCTTGGGTATTAGGCCCCTCGAATGAATCTCTTCACCCCGGACGCCGCAGGCGCGGCAGGAAGGCGTGAAAAAAGGAAGCGATATGAACATCGGGATTGTATTTCTGGCGGCGTTCCTTGCGCTCATGACGGCGGTGGGGATCTGGGGCATGAAGAAGACCAGGACGCTGGGGGACTTTTTTCTGGGGGGAAGGACGCTGGGGCCGTGGATTTCGGCGGTGGCCTACGGGACCTCCTATTTTTCCGCAGTGATCTTCATCGGGTTTGCGGGGACGCAGGGCTGGCAGTTCGGGCTTAACGCGCTGTGGATTGCGCTGGGCAACGCGGTCATCGGTGCGGGGGCGGCGTGGATTGTTCTGGCCCGCCGTACCCGGCGCATGACGCAGAACCTTGACGCCATGACCATGCCGGAGTTCCTCCAGGAACGCTATGGGGCCAAACACCTTAAACCCATAGCGGCGTCGGTAATCTTCTTCTTCCTCCTCCCCTATTCCGCATCGGTTTTCAAGGGGCTCGGCCATCTTTTTGAAAAAGTTTTCGGCATCCCCTACGACATAGCCCTTCTTATCATGATCGCTTTTACGGGGATCTACCTCATTCTGGGGGGATATTTTGCCATTGCCGTTACCGACTTCATACAGGGGATCATCATGTTCGCAGGCGCGGCCGTCCTTGTCCTTGTTCTTTCGGGGGAAGGGGGAGGCCTTTTTGAAATGTTCGCAAAGGCGGGGGAGAATTACAGGGCTCACATCCCCCCTTCCGCGCGGCCCTCTGTGTTGACGGTCGCATCGCTTGTGTTCATGACCAGCTTCGGCACTTGGGGCCTTCCGCAGATGACCCAGAAATTCTACGCCATCAAAAACGAACGGGTAATCCCGAAGGCGGCGGTCGTGACCACGGTTTTTGCCCTGGTGATAGGCTTTTCCGCCTATTCGACCGGCGCCTTTTCCCACGTGTTCTTTGATTTGGAGAGCGTTCCCCGAAGCGGGACGGGGGCGGTGCTCTACGATCTTGTCGTCCCCACCCTCCTTACCCGCCACCTCCCCCAGGTGCTCATGGCGCTGATACTCCTCCTCGTACTCTCCGCGTCAATGTCGACGCTCTCCTCCCTCGTGCTCGTCTCTTCCTCGTCGGTCGCCATCGATCTTTACCCATCGCGGATTGAGGCGAAGACCGGCAAGGACAGGTCCGTGGCGATGATGCGCTTCCTTTCGGCCATTTTTATCGTTGTTTCGTATTTTATCTCCCGTTTCCAGATCAGCATCATCGTGTACCTCATGTCGCTTTCCTGGGGGGTGGTGTCGGGCTCGTTCGCGGCTCCCTACATCCTCGCCCTTTATTCAAGGCGGGTAACCAAAGCCGGGGCCTACGCGGGGCTCATTTCAGGCGTAACGGTCATGACGGCCCTGTTCTTCATACTGGGGCAGCGGAATTCGCCCCTGGCCGCCTCCATTGCCATTGCCGTTCCCTTCATCGTGGTGCCGGTTGTGTCGGCCTTTACAAGTCCGCCCGAAAAGGATCTCCTTGACAGGGCGTTTGAGGGGATAGACCAGTCCGCCCGGAAGCCTCCCGCGAAGAATTCCCTGGCGCCGGCATGAACAGCGATGAAAGTCAGCATTATCATTCCGGCGCTTAATGAAGAGGCCATGCTCCCCCGGCTTCTGGACAGTATCAGGGTGCAGGATTTTGATGATTACGAGGTGATAGTCGCCGACGCCAAATCGACGGACGACACGCGGGAAGTTGCCGCGCGGTATGGCTGTACGGTGGTGGAGGGCGGGCTTCCTGCCGCGGGAAGGAATGCCGGAGCCGCCGCCGCCCTGGGGGAGATGCTCTATTTTCTCGACGCGGATGTTATCCTTCCGCCGGGGTTTATAAGGAACGTGTACGATGAAATGCAGGAC
This sequence comes from Treponema sp., assembly GCA_031257715.1. The sequence continues at coordinate 2,395 of JAIROE010000325.1, forward strand.
CGCTTTATCGATCTTGCGACCTGCGAGATAAAGCCCCTTTCCGATTACCAGCTTGACCGCATCATTCACAAACTCATCAACCTTGCGGTGATCCTCAACCTGTGGATTGATCCCAAGGCCTTCGGTTTCTGCATTTTCGTGACGAAGCGGCTTTTCAACCGCGTCGGCGGTTTTGACGAAACGATCTATGTCGCCGAAGACAACGATTTTGTGAAGCGGGCTTCGGTATTCCGCCAGCTCCGTTTCCTCAGTTCCGCCTGCATCATGGTGAGCATACGCCGTTTTGAAAAGGAGGGCCGCTTTGCCTACATGAAGAAGGGCATCAAGCTGAACCTCTACCGGGCGTTCATGGGCGAGATACGCAGCGACGAGGTGGTGAAGTACGAGTTCGGCGTTT
>JAIROE010000328.1 GCA_031257715.1 Treponema sp.
GGCTATGAGTATGGTAATGACGGTAGTGACAATTGAAATGAATATCGTGCGGAGCGTTACTATTACATAATTGGGGTTCCCAAGGCTCCGGTAGGATTCAAGGGAAAAGACGGGGTCCACCCCGCCGTACAGCCCTTTCTTCAAAAAGCTGTACACGATGATAATGATGATGGGGGCAAGGAAGAAGATCGTGAACCAGATTGTCATGGGCGCCGAATACAGGGGGCCGTAGTTCTTACGGCGGAGCGCTTCGCCCTTCCTGCTTCCTTTACTCCCACAATCTAGCCGTCGTTGGCGCTCCAGGAAAGAAAGACCTCGTCTTTCCATACGATGCCGGGGCCTTCGTCGGAATAGTTGGCGTGCTGCTTGATCACCCTGAAAAGGTTCTTTTCCAGCACCCGGACGTAGAATTTGGTCTGAAAGCCCGAATAGATGGGTTCGTCTACCGTACCGGAAAAAAGGTTGATGTCCGCCCGTTTGGTGGCGGGTTTTTCCTTGGAAATGACGATTTTTTCCGGCCTTACGGTAAAGCTGACCTCCTGGCCCGGCTTTATCTCGTCAACGGTAGTCACCTTGACGCGCCCCAAATCCGGAATATCCAGTTCCGCCATGTATTCGTCTTCCCCTTCCGGCCTGTCAAGCTTTTCGGCCTTCATCACCAGCGCGCTGAAGAGATTGGTTTCGCCGATAAAGCGGGCCACAAAATTCGTGGCGGGACTCTCGTAGATTTCATGGGGGGTGCCCGTCTGCAGTATGTTCCCCTGATCCATCACCGCAAGCCGGTCCGAAACGGAAAGGGCCTCCTGCTGGTCGTGGGTAACATAGATGAAGGTAATGCCTATCTTGTCGTGAATCTGATCCAGTTCTATAAGCATGTGCTGCCTGAGCTTGGCGTCCAGCGCGGAGAGGGGCTCGTCCAGCAGGAGGACCCTGGGCTCGTTGATGAGGGCCCGGGCTATGGCGACCCGCTGTTTCTGCCCTCCTGAAAGCTGGTTCGGCCTCTTTTGGGCATGATTTTCAAGCTGAACAAGGCGAAGATATTCGTTGACCCTGGACAATACTTCCGGTTTGGGGACATGTCTGATTCTCAGGGGAAAGGCGACGTTTTCAAAGACGGTAAGATGGGGAAAAAGCGCGTAATTCTGAAAAACGGTATTTACCTGCCGCCGGTTGGGGGGCAGGGGAAGCACGTCATCGCCGTCTATAGTAACCGATCCGTTATCGGGGTGCTCAAACCCGGCGATAATCCGCAAAAGGGTCGTCTTCCCGCATCCTGAAGGCCCCAGGAGGGAAAAAAATTCGCCCTTGTTTATCTCAAGGCTTACCCTGTTCAAAGCCGTAAAATCACCGAAGGACTTGGTAACCCCCCCGATGATTACATCACTGCCTTTCAATATTTTTCTTCCAGCCTCCCTTTTAAAAACCTGCCCGGGTGAAACGCCCTCTTGCCGCCCCGTTCCGTTAATCCACAGTCCGTTAATCTAAAAGGTACAATGGGGTTTTTACGGTCCATTGTCAACAGGTTTTCGAAAAAAACCAAAAGATTTTGAAAGGCCGCCGCAGCCGCCTACACCCCTTCCAGCATGAGGAGCGCCATGACCTTCGCGTCTCCCAGAATGTTCCCGATGAGGGCATATTCATTCGGCTGGTGGGCGGTATCCTCCAGACGGCACCACACGGCCGAGTCTATGCCCGCGTTGCGGAGCGGAGCGCCCACCGTACCGCCCCCTATGCCCACGGGGCGGGTCTGTGTCCCGTAAACGTCCCGCACGGCGGAGGAGATGCGCCTTACAAGCGGGGCGCCGGGGGAAGTGGGCTTTGATTCCATGCACTGGGAAAGCGTGTACCGTATCTTCACCCCGTAACGGCCCTCCACCTCCGCCTTGATCCGGTCCACTTCGGCAAGCACATCCTTCACCGGATAACGGGGGAGTATGCGCATGTCCATATAGAACACGTCCTCGCCGGGAATGGTGTTGATGTTGGGAACATTCGCCTCTTTTTTGGTCGGCTCGAAGGTGGAACAATCCGGCTCAAAGAGCGGATCGCGCCCGTCAAACGCCTGTAAAAGCCCGTAATGGAGCTTTACCGCAAGATCGGCCCCGGCAAGATGGGCGTTTTCCCCCAAATCGGGCCGTGAGCCGTGCGTCTGCCGGCCGCCGGTGACGAAACGGGCCCACACCAGGTTCTTTTCGGCAATTTCGATGGACGATCCCCGCCCGTCCCCCCCGTCGGGAATGAGCGCCACATCGTTGTGCTGAAAAATCTCCCCGCGGTTTTCAAGAAGCCAGCGCACCCCGTAAGCGCTCCCCGTCTCCTCGTCGGCGGCGAAGAGCAATTTCACCGTTACGGCGGGAATCACCCCCCGCCCGGTCAGCGCAAGGGCCGCCAGCACCGACGAAACAAGCCCCTGCTGGTTATCCTCCGTCCCCCGCCCGGTAATACGCGGCCCCAGGGGACTCCCGTCCGCGCGGACGCCGCCTTCAACGCGCCTGGCCGCCCACGGATCGCCCTCCCACAGCGACAATTCGCCGGGAGGCACCACATCCAGATGGCTCATTATCCACAAACGCGGCGCTCCGGGCGCCGCCCCCCCCGGAATGGTGGCAACAAGGTTGGGACGCACCCCGCCTTTGGCCCGTTTATCCGGGGCGTCAAAACGTTCAAGAGCGGTTATGCCGCGGGAACGGAGCCAGCCCTCAAGAAAGAGGCATTTGTCCAGTTCCCCCTGTCCCCCCGAATCCGGGGAGACGGCGGGCCGCGCGCACAGCTCCGTTTCAAGCTCCACGGCCAGCCCCTCGCTCTCCCGTATCCAGGCGAACACCGCTTCCTTCATGCCTTCCCCCCGTATGCTTCCCACGTCGTCGCAATAATTGTTTCAAGATCCGAATGAAGGGCCTGCCAGCCCAACAGCGAGCGGGCAAGGGCCGAAGACGCGGTAAGCCGCGCCGGGTCTCCCGGCCGCCGTCCGGTTATCCGGGCAGGAATGGCCCTCCCCGTGACGCGCCGCGCGCATTCAAGAACCTCCGTCACCGAACTGCCCGTCTGGCTTCCCAGATTAAGGGTAACGCTCGTCCCGTTTTTGCTGATATAATCCAGCGCAAAGACATGGCCCCTGGCAAGATCGCTTACATGAACATAGTCCCGCACGCACGTGCCGTCGGGAGTGTCGTAATCGTTCCCGAAAACCCGCACCTCCCCCCCCCTCAGGGCCGCCTCCATGATCACCGGGACAAGATTCGCCGGATTCTGCTCCAGCCCCCGCACCCGCCCCCGCACAT
>JAIROE010000373.1 GCA_031257715.1 Treponema sp.
TCCACCACGCTTGTTGCCGCGAGTATTCGTATGTCGCCGCGGCGGAAGCTGTTCATGATCCGCTGTTTTTCATCTTCGCCTATTTTTGAGTGAAGCAGGGCCGCCGTATATTCGGGATAGATCTCCCGCGAAAGCCGTTCCGCCATGGAAGACGCCGCCTTGAGGCCGTCTCCGTCATCTCCATCACCTATGAGGGGATACACAAAATACGCCTGATGCCCCGCGGCCAGTTCTTTCCGCACAAATTCGTATACCTTCTGTCCGTTTGATTCGCAGGCAAGATGGGTCCTCACGGGCTTCCTGCCCGGCGGCATGTCGGGAATAACCGACACTTCCATGTCGCCGAACACCGTAAGGGCCAGGGTACGGGGTATGGGCGTGGCGCTCATCATGAGCAGGTGGGGATGATCCCCTTTGGCCATGATAAGGGAACGCTGCGTCACGCCGAAACGGTGTTGTTCGTCTATTATCACAAGGCGGAGATCGCGGTAAACCACATCACGGGAAAAAAGGGCGTGGGTACCCGCCGCTATATCCGTGCCGTCCCCGGCAAGGCCCGCAAGAAGGGAAGATCGTCCCGCCGCCCGGACGTTTCCCGTGAGGAAGCCTATTCGCAGTCCCAAAGGCTCCAGCAGCCGGGCGGCGTTTTCGGCGTGCTGGCGGGCAAGGAGTTCCGTCGGCGCCATGATTACCGCCTGCCCGCCCCCTTCTACCGCCTTGAGCGCGGCAAGGAAAGAAACGAGGGTCTTGCCTGACCCCACGTCCCCCTGAAGCAGGCGGGCCATGGGCCACGCCCCGTCCATGTCGCGGTTTATTTCCACGGTCACGGCAGCCTGTCCCGCCGTCAGTGCAAAGGGGAGCCGTTCGAGGAGCCGCCTCTGCAGCGGCGAAAAGGAAGCGGCCTCATGCGAAGATCCCGCCGGGACGGGTCCCGCCGGGACGCGTATAGCGGTCTTTCGTTCAAGGGCCCGTTTTCCTACCATTATTTCAAGGTAAAAGAGCTCCTCGTAAATGATGGTCCGCCTTGCCCTTGCAAGTTCTTCCATTGATGAAGGGAAATGAATGGCCCGGACCGCGTCTTTTTTGGCAAGCAGTCCGTCCCTTTTGATGATTTCCTCCGGGAGTTCGTCTTCAAGACAATCCGCGTACAGGTCCAGCGCCTTTCCGGCAAGCCGCCGGAGCAGCCCCTGATTGAGGGCGGAACTCAGGGGATACACAGGAAGTATGCGGCCGAAACCCGCCCCGCCCTGCGAGGCGTCTTCAAACTCGAAAGCGGACGCCTGTATCTCGCCGTACTTGTAAAAGAAACGGCCCCACAGGCGGTAATATTTTCCGGTGATGAATTTTTTTTCCAGAAAGGGCCGGTTGAAGCAGACCAGCGACGCGGCGCCGCTCTTGTCCTCGATATGAACCTTGAGGGTCCTCATGCCGCCCGCCCCTATCCATTCATGGCCCGAAACGCGGACGACGGTGTTCACGGGAGAACTTCTGAAAGCGGCTATGGGGACATCGCGCACGCGGTCTTCCCAGTCACGGGGATAATAGAGGAGCAGATCCGCAATGCTGTGTATTCCCGCGCCCGCAAGCCGGCGGACGGTTTCAGGACCCGCCCCCCTCAGATTTCCCGCGGATTCTTCAAGCTCCCGGAGAAACATCGGTTTACAGGGGGAACTTCTGCAGGAAAATAACCGCCTTGCCGATCATGAACCTTCCCCCCACATAAAGGACAAGGAGAACCAGAATGGAGAAAATGATCCCCGAAAGGTAATTGACGATGCGGTTCCTGAAAAAGAAATGGGTGACACGGTACAGCACGGGCCGGGAAATCGCGTCGACAAGACTCCAGAAAATCCCGTAGGTGTCCCGGTTGGTTATATACGCGATGAAACGGAGTATGAGCACAATGATGAAGAAGCCCAGCATGAAGGATGCCGCGGACCACAGCGCAAGGAGGACAATCGCCGCGACGGTTCCCATGCGTATGGAGCCGGAACGGCCGACGGTGGAAAAAATGGTGTGGACCACGGAAAGGACCGCCATGGCCGCGATGGGGGAAAGATCCATCGCCCCCGCCCTTATGGGCAGATGCCTGCTCCACCATGCAAGATACGGATTGGTTATGCCGCCGAGTATCTCGGCCGGGCGTCCGCCCCGGGAAGCTCCAAGCCATGAAAGCATGATCCTGACAAGGATCAGCAGCATGTAGAACCCGGTAAGCGCCGCCAGAATGTTCATGATGATCTGCATAAGGCAATCATAGCGGAAAACCGGACGCCTGTCACCTTTGGGGCGCCTTCTTCAAAAGACTTCCCCGGCGCCGGGTGTCGCGGCAAGGAAGCCCTTCCAGGGAAGCACTGATTTATTCGAATGCGAATTCATCAACGCGGTTGACACAATCGGCGCTGCTTTAATGTGGATTTTCCGCCGCTTTGAAAAAGCGCATTTTCCGCGGAAAAACGAGAAAAACAACAGGGCAACGCTGACGCGCCAATGTAGTTGGCGAAATCACCCGTTAATCAGCGTTGCACTGGAGTCCATGCTACCCCTTGAGCGCACCTGCGGACATACCCCTGATAAGATACTTTTGGGCAAAAACCAGAAAGAGAATGGTAGGGATTGTTGCTATTGAAGAGGCGGTCATCAGAGAAGGCCAATCGGAAGAAAATTCAAGAACAAATTTTTGCAGTCCCAGAGTAATTGTAACCCTTGAATCGGTTCTAAGCAGAATTGAAGCCAGCGTGTATTCACCCCACGCGTTGATAAAGGCAAATATGCCCACAGTAGTAATACCGGGCATAGAAATGGGAATAATGAGCCGGACAAACGCGGTGAACTGGGTGCACCCGTCTATCATGCCCGCCTCTTCCAAATCAAAGGGAATGGAATCCAGAAAACCCTTTATCATCCAGATCGAAAAAGGCAGATTGATCTTGGTATAAGCCAGCACACAGCCGGCAAGCGTATCTGTCAGACGAAGTCTTGTAAAGATGACAAACAGGGGGATAAGCATCAACACCTGCGGGAAAAGCTGCAGCGTAAGCAGCAGCATCTGATATGTTGAAAAAACCCTTCCCCTGAAACGGGAGATTGCATAGCCGGCAATAACAGCAATAACAATACAGCAGGCAGTAGCTCCCCCGGCTACAATGATTGTGTTCAGTATGTTCCTGGGAAAATCCGTATAGTTCCACACCCTGTTAAGGTTGTCCAGTGAGAATTTTTGCGGCAAAAATCGGATGCTTCCCAGTGATTCTTGCCTGGTCTTCATGGCAACTGAAACCATTTGAATAAAGGGCAGGTCCACCATCAGCACGATAACAACAAGGCCAACATATATCAGCGTTTTTTTAATCCGACGGCGAAAAATAAATTTCATCTGTTTCCCCTGAGGATGCGCATATAGATAAGAGCCATGACAAGAAGGGCAATCAGCATCACCGTCGATATTGCGGAAGCATAACCAAGCTGTGAGCGGTAAAAGGCAATAAAGTAGGAAAGAATCGGCAGCACAAAAGTCGCATAGGAAGGACCACCGGCGGTAAGGAGGTAAATATTTTCAAAATTATTGAATGTCCAGATAAACATCAGTACCGTACTGATCATGGTTACCGATTTCAGCATGGGCAGGGTAATATAACGGAAAGACCGGAAAAAACCCGCGCCGTCAATGGACGCCGACTCGTAAAGTTCATCAGGAATACTCTGCATGCCCGAAAGCAGAACTATCATCATGAAAGGAAAAGACTTCCATGCGCCGGTAAAACAGACAGAAATACGAACCAGCCTTTCATCGGCAAGAAACAGGATAGGTTCACGGATAATATGGATACGCCGCAAAAAAAGATTGATAAAACCGAGCTGATCGTTGAGAAGCCACGTCCAGTTGGTAGCAGCTACCACCGGAGGTATTACCCAGGGGATCAGGATCAGTGCCCGAAAGAGCCCCCGGAATTTAATGTCATGATTCAGGAGCAGGGCAAAACATATACCGACAATATATGAAATAAATACCACCGCAAAGGAATATATAAAGGAAAATCCCAGACTTCTGAAAAACAGAGCGTCTTCGGTAAGAATACGCAGAAAATTGTCAAAACCGGCAAAATGGGCCTGCCGTATCCTGCGGAGGTTATAATTCATAAAAGACAGGCCAACACCGCGGACAAGAGGGTAAATGCTGACAGCTATAATAAGTATCGTTGCCGGAACGAGGAGAGCATAACCCAAACGATTGTTTTGAAGTTTTAATGTCCCTCTTGACTTTTCACGCATATTTCAGGCTCCCGCGACGGAGTAACAGGATTGGACTTGTTAGATAACCCGATTGGTTCCCGCCAGCCGACGGTTGGCGTGCAATTCTTGGGTTTTTCAGGCTAAAGCCTTACAAAACCGCGTTTTTTAACGAAAATTGTTCGGAAACGCGAGATTTCCGAACAAGTCCATTATAAAGGAGGCTCTGGAAACCCCGGTTGGGTTTCCAGAGCTTTCGGCAAAATGCCACCGAAGAAAATCGCTCATTCTTTGCAGTACAAGCAATTGGCAAAGGCGATTTTCTTGCCCTTTATTCGCAGTGGGGTCTAATACCCCGGAGCTCTGCTCCGCGGAGGCTCATTTATATTCTTTCCACGCCTCAATCATCTGGTTTTGAATGTCCTGCTGAATTGCCCGGAAGTTGGGATTTGGCGCAAGAGATTTTACCAGAGCCACCATCGGCAAGTTTTCTCCTTCTATAATGGCCCATGGCACATAAATGTTGTCCGCGGGATAGGTAGGAGCCACAATGCCGGGCAACACCAGATCGTTGATCTGCTTTTTCTGCCAGTTTGTCTGAAAGAAGGAGTTTTGGCGGAAACTGGACCGGGCGGGGAGTGCGGTTACGCCACCCTGGGTATAAAGCGGAAGAAGATTTTCAAGCCACCACTTGATGAAAATATAACAGGCTTCGGGATCCTTCGTTTGACTAAATGCCTGTATCGGGTTTACCCAGGAATAGTTCTTGGCTGATTTTGCGCTGGGACCGGCCATGGGCGGCAATACGCCGCAGTTTTTGTCAAGATCGGGGAAATCCGTCAGGGCCATCGCATTATGCATAAACATGGCGGCCTTGCCTGCCTGGAACAATTTCTCCGCGTCAACTCCCTTGTAGGCGGCAATACCTTCGGGAACATAGCCTTTAGTATACAGACGATTGGCAAATTCCATTACTTCGGTTACTTTGGGATTCAGAAAATCCGGCTGTCCATTCCTGTCAGCAACCCCCGCGTCATTGGAAACAAGCAGGGTAAGCACCGCATGCAGGGCATTGTAATCGCCCCCGCCCGGAAACACGAGAGGGTAGGTATCCGCCGGCAGAGTCCGCTTCAACTTTGCGCAGGCATCTTCAAATTCCGCCCATGTGGTCGGGAGTTTGGTTATGCCCGCCTGCCTGAAATAATCGGTCCTGTAAAGAATTTGGCGGGTATCCATATTCCAGGGAAGCCCGTAATGCTTTCCGTTATACATATGAAGATTCCAGATGTTTTCCGGAATCTCCTGCAGGATCGGATTGTTTTCTTTCTTCCACATGTCGATTACCGGGTCCAGCGGCAGTCCTTCACCCATATCGGCATACTGTGTCGGCTGGGCAAAGGCCCCCGTCGCCACATCGGGCGCCGAACCCGAGGTAACCGCGGTAAGAAATACCTGATAGTAATTGTCCCAGGGGATAACCTGCAGCTTTACCCGGATATTTTCGGCATTGTCCGCGTTGAATTTATCAACCAATGACTGGGCTGTACTTGTATATGTCGCGGCGGGACCCCACATCATATCCCAAAACACAATATTCCGCGTCCCGCCTGAAGAGGCGGCGGATCCACCTCCCCCGGAACCTTTGGCAAAGACCATACCGGCACTACTCAGAGAAATAAAACACACAAGCGCACATGACAAAAATCGTTTCATAGACCTTCCCCTTCTTTGTAAATTTGTTAAGACGTTAAGATATTATTATAAATCTGTATGTTTGCGCTGTCAACAAGTTATGTGTAAATTTCATTGCCTTTGGGGGGTTACATGGCCGCATTACGGGGACGGGAGACGGAACATTGTTTTGAACCATATTCCCAGGCGGTACCGGCTTTATGCGGGGAAACCGGAGAGGGCCTTAAAGACTTCCCCGGCGCCGGGAATGGCGCGCAGCGCACCCTTGCGGGAAACGGCGATGGAGGCCGCCCGGCAGGCCAGCGCCAGCGCTTCCTTCACGGAAAAACGCCGGACCCTCGCCGCAAGGAAATAGCCCGTGAAGGTATCGCCCGCACCGG
>JAIROE010000034.1 GCA_031257715.1 Treponema sp.
CTCATCGCCGACGAGCCCACTTCGATGATAGACGCCTGTTCGCGGGCCACCATTCTGGACATGTTCCTCAAGCTCCGTGATGAGATAGACATGACCATCGTCTTTATTACCCACGACATAGGACTCGCCTACTACATCTCCGACACGGTGTACATCATGGAGAAGGGGGTCATCGTGGAACGGGGAACCGCGGATGAAGCGATACTGCATCCCAAGTCGGATTACACCAAACGGCTTCTGGGAGACGTGCCCAAGATCTATGAGCCCTGGGACTTTACCAAAAATGAAAACGCCCGGGAAAAAGAAGCCTGACCGTGGACAATCGGAAAAAGCCGTGATACAACAAATGAGTGAATAAAATAATCTTTCGTTTGAATAATCCCGTGTCCAAGCGGCGTTGTTTTTGCTGTGCGCCGGTTTTTGCCGTGTTTGCGGCGGCGTTGTTTTTTCTTGGCGCGTGCGTGTCAATTGCAAAGCCTCCGCCGGCCGGCCTGACGCAGTTTCCCCGTGAGTCGTATGCGGCCGAGAATATAAACGGCGATTTTCCGGAAGCGGTTCATATCAAAACCAGAACGCAGACGTTTAACGCCTATCATTATTATATGGTAAAAGACGGGAAGATCTGGTACAAGAGCATAGATCCGCTGAAGAAACCCCGTGAATGGGCGCTTTTTGGGCGGACCGGGCTTCCCCATAACATACGGAAATGGAGTTTTCTCAAGCCGTCCGCCGTCGCCGAAATATCCGCCGATGCCGATGAACTTGTGGCCCTTTCCGCCGAAGGCGTTTTTTACCGTTACTGCTTTGACAGGACCATTGCCCATAAATCAAATGTCTGGCTCGACAGGCAGGGCTGGCCCATGGAGGGCCGGCTGTATGTTGACCGCCGCTTTGAAAAAAACAGGGCCTGGGCAATGGGAAAACGGAACAGGCATGTTTTGTATTATGAGGATCCTTTCGGGAACCAGCATCACAACGGTACCATGGAAATCGCCACGACCTACGTGCTCCTCGAAGACGGGCAGGAAATTTGCTATGCCGATACGGGACTGCCCTGCGATTTTTCGCGGAATTACGCCGGGCCCGAACGGGGAGCGTTCAGGGCAATTGCCCTTTCGGCAAGCGCGTCAACCATTTTTTTAATCAACGGGGCCGGAGAAATGTATACCCGCATTGCCGACTTCGACATCGTGGGCTGCGATCCCATGCTTTTTAAATACACGTATATTCCGTATAAATCGGAATTGCCGGGAACAAATTATTTTTCCAATCTGACGGAATGGGCCCTTCCTCCCGAAGACTGGAGGAGCCAGCCGCGCATTCCGCTTTCAGGAAACGCGGCGATTACGCGCTACATCACAATACTGCAAAACGGGCAGGGCAACGGCGCGCGGGAGCTTCGCGTGGCGGGCCTTGATGAACACGGCCGGTCCGGCTACTGGACGAAGGCGATATTTGCCCCTTCCTGGGAATTCATGCCGGCGCCCCTGTATTTTCCCGAAGGCGCTTTCCTTGAGGCCGGGGACCGCGGGGAGCGGGGTCTGTCCCCTGAAAGGGGCTTTACAGGTTTCGCGTGGAAGGGAAACAAACAGGAAACGCCGGAATATGAGATTCCCAATTTTAATATACTTGAAGGGGACTGCGATCTTCGCATCAGCCTTAATGGGGAAACCTGTACCGTAAAGCTTCATCCGGTTGAACTCTGGACGTATGTAAGGCGGGATTATCTGCCGGGCAGGAAGGGGCCGCCCAAATTGTTTTTTGTCACCCTGGATATCCCCGAAAACGCATACGACGGCCTTTCCCCCGGATTTGCCGGGATGCTTCAGGAAAAATTCTCGAAAAAAGACAAGGTTATTTTTCAGTATATCATGGCGGCATCGGAAAGCTATATTTTCATGAGAGATAAAAACAGCGCGGACGATGTTTTTTTCCTGACGGACGGCGTCCTGTCCGCCAAACTGTCCGAATTTCAGCATATCCGGTATATTGAGGGCTATGATGAATTGGACCGCTGTCTTTCACCCGAATTGACCCTTGGCGGGGAGACTTCCATTGCGGACGGGCGGCGGGATGAACTGCGGCGGAAGATTGAATTAAACAGGGCATTCCGGCGGGAATTGAAGGAGAGGATCATTTCCCTGCGGTATGATCAATTTGCCGCCGTGAACCTTTATATGGTATATATGCCCCTGCATTATATTATCCGCCTTAGCCCCCTCCGTTTTCTGAATGTGCCGAAGATACGGACCATAACCAGCCATGGAGAAAGTATCGTGCTGGCCAATTCCGCATATATCGACGTAATTTCCGATGTGCGTATATGGATTGATAAAAAAATAGTTGAATTTCTGGATGTCAGAATAAAATGCTATGAGGATATGGACAGGCTGTTTGAAAAGGGCGTGGAAACCGTTTCGGTTCCCGCATGGTATTCGGACACGATTACCGGCTATTGGGATATTGCGGGCCTTCCGCGCAGGATAACGGGAACTTTTTTTGGTCCCTCCATGCTGCGGGAACAGGTCGAACAAATACCTTCGGTTTTAAATTTCAGGGAGAACGGAGACGGAAAAGAACCTCTGTTCGGCTGGTATCTTTCCCTTGGGGAAAAAGATCCGTTCTTTCTTTTTATCGATCCGCGCAGAAGCGTCAGGACCATATTTTCCCGAAACGGCAGAACACCGGAAGATCGCACCGTGCAGCTTGATTGTACGCTGTATGTCAATCCGTCCGCGGACGGCTCTCCGGAGCGGAGAATTGCCGAACAGTGTCTTGCGCCCTTAAACCGGATTGACCGCGAAGGAATAGATGTGAAGATTATTTTTGACGGAAATACCTTTGAAATAAGGGAGTATCCTCCCGTCCACGGAAGCGCGCCTCTTTTCCGGGGGCAGGTTGTATATTAGAGTTGTTCAATAACTTCAGCTATTGAACAACTTCCGCTAAAAAACGGCAGATTTGGCGGATTTTTGCAAAAAATACACCAAATCTGCGAGACTTGTAAGCCACGCGAAGCTTGGCAAAGAACCAACCGGGTTCTTGAACAAGTCTATTGAAGCGGACGATCCCCTGACAGGCGATTTTTTGGGATTTTTGTGCCACCACCGGCGGCACAAAAATCCACAAATACAACAGGCTGCTAAACGCTCTCATTCTTCACGTATTTGATATGCGAGAAGGGATCTTTTTCATACCACTCTTTCCTGAAGGGCAGGGGTATGTTGGGCGAAATCTGCCGGTTGAATTCAAAGTTGCGCACCGTTTTGTTAAGCCGCCTTGCCACTTCAAAGACTCCCGAAAAACCGCAGTAGTTGTACACGGGACCAAAGAGGGGCAGGAGGAGGAGGCCGTGCCTCGCGGCGATGTTGTTGCCTCCCGTATGGGTGATAAGTACGTCGGGTTTGAGCCGTGCAAGGATATTGCTCATTTCAAAGGGCTGATTGGTAGCGACGCTGAACTGCACGTCGTCAATGCCCTCCAGTGCGCCGAAGATGGGTTCCACAAACTGATCGTAATGGTGAGCCTTGAAACCGACCACCTCCATTCCGAGGTCTTGAAGGATTTCCGCGGTAGCCACTATCCGCATTTCTCCGCCCGCAAGGTACACCCGTTTGCCGTGCAATTTTTCCCTGAAAGGTTCCAGCGCCTCGTTGAGCTCACGGTTTTCCGCCTCAATGAGGCGTCCCGCTTCCTTTTCCAGACCAAAGTGTTCCGCGATTTTTCCGATCCAGCGATCCGTGTTTTTTCTGCCTATGGGAATGGTATCCATTACAAAGGGAATGTTGTACTTCTCCTGGAGGTGGCCCACAAAATAATCGTCGTGGGTTCCGCAGATGCTCACGTTGAGGGAGGTTTCCAGGGCATACTGGAAATCTTCCGGTTCGGCGTAACAGGGGATGAAGGTAACATTGAGGCCCAGCCCTTCAAGAAGACGCCGCAGTTCCGTCTCGTCGGACCGGCTCATGGACCCTGCGTTGAGGATGTTCACATTCCGGCTCCGCCTGTAAGCTTCCCGGAATTTCTCTTCACCGGTTTGATACAAAAGTTCACGCCGGTCAGGATGCCGGACGTACTTCTTTAGTATACCATGATACACCGCGTCGTAAGCGGTAGCCATCAGCTTGGTTTTGAAACCTTCGCAGTGAATGGGCATGATGACCGCGGCAGTTTCTTTTCCGGGATCCTGCAGAATGCTGTCAATATCATTGCCGATAAGGGCGGGAACACAACTGTTGCAGACGATGATGGTCTCGGGCCGGAATTCCCTGTCCGCGTATATCACCGCTTCCCGGAGTTTTTTTCACCGCCGCCTATCACGTCCGCCTCGTCCAGATTGGTGGA
>JAIROE010000026.1 GCA_031257715.1 Treponema sp.
GGGGCCTTCCCCGATCATGTCAAATGGCTTTTTTCTTTTGTGATGATTGCCGGCCGCCTTGAATTGTGGACGGTGTTTATCCTCTTTACCCCCGAATATTGGCTAAATGGATAAATTGCTTCGCAAATTACCCATGTTTGCCGGAGAGAGAAGCCTATTGGAGACCTTTAATAGTCTCAATGCCAAGGCCGGTTATCTTTTGAATTATTTCCATCGGCAGCCCTGCCGCCAGGGCATTTTTGGCAACTTCAAAGGCTCGTTCTTCCCGCGAATTGCCTCAAAATTAATCCAGCCGAAAAGTGGCCGGTGAAAGGCAAAAACCGCTTTGCGGATTTCACCTTGGGAGATGTGCGGCGGATCTGCGTTTTGGTCCTGTAGCGAATAGTTTGGAAGGGGCGGGCACGGGCGCGTGGTTCGAAGGGCCGCACATCTCCAGGGACGGTCAAAAACGCCTTATTGCCCGGCGCCTTTTTACGCCGGTTTTACATGGCCCTTCGCGTTGACCAGGTTAAAGGCATATACATCCAACTCCCCGTCATAAGCGCATGAGCCCATGCGGGGTGAATTCGTAACCGGGAGCAGCATATCCTCGTCAGCATAGTCAGGGTTCCCGGCGCATTCCCCGCAGAAAAAGGGATTGTCCCTTTCATACATAGCCTCGGCATCGATATACTCCGCGGGTTTTCCGCATTTACCGCACGCCAATTCCGGGGGAATATTGCGGGCCAGGAGGCGCACATCCCGCTTTTGGGACGGACGGCGTAGCTCCGCCGCCACGGAAACAAGCAGTTCCGTAGTAGTCCCAAAATCATAGTCATAACCCAGCTTTCCCCCGGAGAGAACGTTTTTCAGTTTTTTGCTCATTCCGATATAATCATACCGTTGACCAATATAATAAAAGCCGCTCATGTGCCCGCAGCACTCCAGCCATATCCGCCGTAGAAAATTATCCAGGGTGCCCAGTGTCGCGGCCGGGGGAATATCCAGGTACAGCCAATAGTTTTTGTCATAGGCCCCCTCCACCTTGAGAAGCAATGCTTCCTGCCCCGCTTCTTCCACCATACACGTTTTAAGGAGGTGATTCTTCATCGCGATCTTACTCAATTGCCCGCCGCAGATATAACAGTTTCCCGGTAGAGTGTCTTTTCCCATACTAAATCTCCGCAAGGCCTTTCCCCAAAACCGCGCCCGGGGAAAGCTTCAAAGTCAAGATTGGTTAAGGATAAGACAAGCATACGGCTTGGTCAAGCGGAAGAATTACGAATGCAAGGCGGGCACAGGGCCGGTGAATGTTTGGCCTGGATGTTTTGGCTTTGCCGAAACTCCAGAAAATCCTTGCCAGAAGCTTTTATTTTTGGTATCTTGACAGGTAGAGGCGCCGTGCGCGCCTTTCCACATCATTCCGGCATACATGACCATAAAGGAGAGCGCCGCCATGGCACAGCACCAGTTTCAGACGGAAGTCAACCGGCTCCTGCACCTTATCATCCATTCGCTCTATTCAAACCGGGAGATCTTTCTCCGCGAACTCGTCTCCAATGCGTCGGACGCGCTTGACAGGCTCAAGTACCTTACCGTAGCGGACGACGCCTATAAATCCATCAGCTTTGATCCCCGCATCGACATTTCCTTCAACAAGGATCAAAAAATCCTTGTCGTCGCCGACAACGGCATAGGCATGAACGAACAGGACCTTGTTGATTCGCTGGGAACCATAGCCCGGTCGGGCACCAGGGCTTTTCTGGAAAAACTCGGGGCCGACGCAAAGAAAGATTCCAACCTCATAGGGCAGTTCGGCGTCGGTTTCTATTCGGCTTTCATGGTCGCCGATAAAATCGAGGTGTGCAGCCGCAAGGCCGGCGAGGAAGCGGCCTGGAAATGGCAGGCCGACATGGGCTCTGGCGAGGGAGATGCCGGTTACGAGGTTGAAAGCGCCGTGCGGGAAAGTCAGGGGACCACGGTAACGCTTCACCTCACCGAAGAAGGTCTTGAATACGCGAACCGCTGGTCCATAGAGGACATTATCAAACGCTACAGCAATCATGTCGCCTTTCCCATCTACCTTACCTACGATGAAAAAGAATGGGACGACAAGGGAAAGGAAAAGGGCAGCAAAACAAAAACCGGCCGTATCAACTCGGGCACCGCCCTCTGGCGCCGGCCCCGGCAGGAAATCACGGAAGAGGAGTACAAGGAATTTTACAGGAGCCTCGGGGGGCAGTTCGGGCAGGATACCGCAGATCCCCTCTTCCATGTGCACACCAGGGCGGAAGGAACAATGGAATACATCACCCTTTTTTACGTTCCCAAGAAGGCCCCCTTCGACATGTACCACGCCGATTACAAGAGCGGCGTCAAACTCTATGTCAAGCGCGTCTTTATCACCGATGACGACAAGGAACTCCTGCCCACGTGGCTCCGTTTTGTCCGCGGCGTCATTGATTCCGAAGATCTTCCCCTTAACGTGAGCCGGGAAATACTTCAGCAGAACAAAATCCTCCTTAACATCAGGAACGCCTCGGTGAAAAAGCTCCTTGCCGAATTCAGGGCGCTTGCCGATGTCTCGCTTTCCGGCGGGGAGGAGGCAAAGGAAAAATGGGAAACCTTTATCAGCCAGTACAACCGCCCGCTCAAAGAAGGGCTCTATCAGGATTTCGCCAACCGGGAAGCGATTGGGGAACTGGTGCGTTTCAAAAGTACCGTGGTGGAAGGCTGGACCGGCTTTGCCGATTATGTTTCCCGCATGAAAAGCGATCAGAAGTACATTTACTATATTACGGGCGGCGATGAAAAAACCCTCCGCTCTTCGCCTCTTCTTGAAGCGTACCGGGACCGGGAAATCGAAGTCCTCATCATGGATGATGAAATAGACGACATCGTCATTCCCTCATTGAACCGTTATCAAAAACCGGGCGCGGAAGAAAAGCAGGACGGATCTTCTTTCGAATTCCGTGCGGTGAACCGTTCCGGTGCCGACGAGGAACTGGGGGAAAAGAAAAACAAGGCGGCCGAAAAGGATGCGAAACCCGTCATCGAAAAAATCAGGAAAGCCCTGGGAGACCGGGTCAAGGATGTAAAGCTTTCGCGCCGTCTGCACGACTCCCCTTCCTGCATCGTGGCGGATGAAAACGATCCGACGCTTCAAATGGCCCAGATGCTCAAAGCAATGGGCCAGACCGACATGCCCGACATCAAACCGATCCTTGAAGTGAACGGGGAACACCCCATCACGGCAAAAATCAGGGATACCGAAGACGAAGAAACGATAGCCGACATCGCGGGGGTGCTTCTGGATCAGGCCCTCCTTGTGGAAGGGATAAAACTGAAAGATCCTGCGGACTTCATCAAACGGCTTAACCGGCTGCTGGCGAAGTAGACGCGGCGGTAAACACGCGGCGGGATCGGGCCGTTAACTCTTGACAGCCCCCGAAGTCATGCCAGCAATAAAGTACCGCTGGGCGGCCAGGTAGAGCACCAGAATGGGAAAAGATCCCAGAATCCCCATGGCCATCATTTCGTTCCATTCATAGGCGTGCTGCCCCATAAGCTGCTGAATTCCAATGGGAACGGTCCGCATCTCCGTTGATTTTGTCAGGGTAAGGGCAAAGAGGAATTCATTCCAAGACTGCAGAAAAGTGTATACGCCTGTTGCGACAATGCCGGGGACCGCGTTCGGTACAAGTACGCGCCAGAGGGCAAAGAAAGATGAACCGCCGTCAACCATTACAGCTTCATCAAGTTCTTTTGGCAGGGTGTTAAAATATCCCGTCATCATCAGTATGGCGTAAGGCAGAGTAAAGACCATATAGGTCAAAATCAACGCGAAATAGGTATCGTACAGATGCAGCATTACCACTATGCCGAAATAGGGAATCAACAGGGTTATGGGCGGGACAGTCTGGGTTGCGATGATCAACAGGTTCAATATTTTTTTGAACCTGAATTTATAGCGGCTGAATCCGAATCCCGACAAAATAGCGATAAAGAGCGACAACGCCGTTACCGACGCTGCAACAAGGTAGCTGTTCAGGAAGAATCTGACTTTGACCGCGCTGGAAAAGATCGATATATACGGTTTTATGGTAAATATTTTCGGGAAAAGACGCGGCGGCAGTGAAAAGATCTCGGTATTTGATTTTAATGAAACAAAAAACATCCACAGTATGGGGAAAAAGGCGTACAAAAGCCCCGCGATCAAAAGAAAATATGTAATGAATCCGAGGAGGCGCCTGTGACTGGTTACCATAATTTAATCCCTTATTTTCTGGTTTTTAACATAGAAGAATGCAATGGTCATTGATATGGCAAGGATAATAACGGCGCTCGCGGAAGCAGGGGAAAACTGATACCTGGTAAAGGCAAGTTTGTAGGTATAGGTTCCCAGCACTTCCGTTGCATGGATAGGACCGCCCCCTGTAGTCATCCAAACAAGGGCAAAAACCTGCATGGTCCAGAT
>JAIROE010000027.1 GCA_031257715.1 Treponema sp.
TTCTTCAAGGCATAGGTCTTTTCGCTGTCGTTAAACACAACCCCCGCAATCGCGCCCAGATACGCCCGCCTGTCGTTATGCAAATCCGCGTAGGCGCGCAGCTTTTCCATGCGCTTCACATGATCGTCTATATCATCAACGCCGGGTTTGTTCTTGATTTCAACGATCATCACCTTGTCGCCGTTTTCCAGAAACGCGTCCACTTCGGTGTATATATTGTGTTCCCTGCTTGCGATCACCGTGTCACGATGGGTCTTTTCAAATTCGAATTGCAGTTCCCTGAATTTCACGACCAGGTTCGGCACGACCATATATTCAACCATTTCGCCGAAACGGTTGGTAATTTCCCCGACCCGTTTGCCGGTTTCTTTCAACTGGATGGCATTTTCCCTGACAATACGGCCGGTTTCCTTGAGTTGTTCATTGGTGGCCTGTATTGCCGCCCAGACCTTGTCGAAATCCGGCTTTTCCTCTACGGTTTGCGTTGTCTCCATATTTTGGCTCCTTGTAGTAAGTATACCGCTTTTCCGGCATTTTAAGAAACGGGGAAAACGCAAAGGCGCCGGGCCGGGGTATGAGGGGAGACGGCGGCATACGGGCTGCTCGGGGCTGTTCCGCCGGTTGTCCCTGCGGGGAACGTTATTTATGCGAAGGGGTTTAATTCCCGTTTTCCAGCAGTTCGTCCCGTTTCGCGGCGGCTTTCTTGTGATTGGGATCCAGGGCGCAGGCTTGTTCGTAGTCCTGGATGGCCTTGTCCCTTTCCCCCAGCAGGGTCCAGGCAAGACCCCGCTCGTACCAGGCGTCCGCGTTGTTTGGGTCAAGCTCGATGGCGCGGGACAGGTCTTCGACGGCTTCACGGGCGTCATCGTTCTCAAAAAGAACGAGAAATTTAGCTACGATCTCTTCGGTCTCGTCCCGGTTTGAACGGAGCCCCCGCAGTATGGCGTCGAACTGGGGGATAAGGTCTTTGCCGCTTGTGCGTCCAAGCTGGGTCATCAACAATACCCGTGTGGCTTCATCGGTAACTTTCTCCAGGATGATCGCTTTTATCAGGTTGCGGCTTTCCCGCGCCTTGGAGCAGCGCACCGTCCCCCGGTTTAAATAGGCGTCGGCCATGCCGGGAGCGCATTCTATTGCTTTGGTAAAGTCTTCTTCCGCCTGGTTTATGATCTCGCCGCCTTCACCCCAAAAGTTGATATTGTCCTTGATGCTTTTGTTCCAGTAACAGACACCCCGGGACAGCCAGTAGTCCGCTTCATTGCCATTCATCGCAATGGCTTTTGAAAACCACCCGATTGCCTTTTCATAGTCCTTTTGCATAAAACAGATATAACCCGCATGGTAAAAGAGTTCGTCGTCATCCGGCTTACGGGCCGCGGCCAGGGTAAAGTCCGCAAGCGCCTTGTCAAGATCGCCTTTCTCCCTCCACACCAATCCCCGGTTGAAAAGCGCCCAAGTGGAACATTCGGGGTCTTTCCAGCACTCAAGGGACTTGTTGAAATCCGCAAGAGCGGCGTCCAAATCGCCCTTCTCATAGTATGAGATGCCCCGGTTTGACCAATACGTGCCGTAGTTGTCAGGCGACATGGGGATGCATTGGGTAAAGTCGGCGATGGCCTTGTCATACTCGCCAAGATTGCGGTACAGGTTCCCCCGGCAGTTCCAGCCGTCGGGGAATTTGGGCGCAAGCTCGATCATGCGGGTATAGTCCGCCAGGGCCTTTTCTTTCTCCCCTATGTGCTGATAGGCGCCGCCCCGTGCCTCAAGAATGATATAGCTGTCCGGCGCCTCGGCCAGGGCCGTGTTAAACGTTTCGATTGCCGCGGCATAATCATTTTTCCGGATAAACTCCCAGCCCTGATCATAATAATGTCTGGTATCCATATAACCGTCCCTCCTCATGAACAAATGTATTTGTCCCGTTCAAGACGAATGGGGCCCGTTCATCACGGTTCCCTTTTTACCGCTTTCAGCAGCGTTCCCCGGCGGAGTTCCATCCAGAGGGGGCGGCCGTGGGGGCAGAACGGCGCGGAGAGGGCCAATGCTTCTTCCGCCAGCGCGAGGGCGGATGCGTCGTCAAGGTAGTCCCCGTCCCGAACGGCCGCGTGGCACGAGAGGGTGGCGGCCCAGTGTTCGGCGATGTTTTTCCCCGCGTTTTTGAGGGAGAGAATCTCCTTCACCGTTTCCCGGTCTCCTATCCGCCAGCCCGAAGGAAGGGCGCTGATGCGCCAGGTTTCCCCGTCCCTTTCAATGGCTATTCCCAGCCGCCTTAATTCCCCGCTCCGCGCCTGCAGAAACCGGTCGTCTTCGCCGCTTTCGGTTTCAAAGGGGATGGGCACGAGGAGTTCCTGCATGGGGATGGGTCCCGAAAGGAAGCGGTCGTAGAGTATGCGCTCATGGGCGGCGTGCTGATCGATGATGAAAAGCCTGTCCCCCCGTTCGGCCAGTATGAAAAGGCCGAAGACCCTCCCCGCGTAACGGAGTGTTTCCCCGGAAGGTGTTTCATCCCGTGTTTCCGCGTTTCTGCCGGGGAGGGGGGAAAAACGGGGCGGGTTTTCCAGCAGCGCTTCCATGGCAAGAGCCGCCGCCTGACCGCCCCGGTCAGGCGGCGCGGCAAAACGGCCCGCGCCGCCCGCGTTTGCGGCCGCCGCGCCTTCCGGCGGTCCGGGCATGTAGAAGGCGGCGGTATCGGCGGCGAAAAGATCCGTCCCGCCGCGGAATTCCCCGCCGCGCGGTTCCCCCGATCCGTATAAACGGCGGGTAAAATCCCGGAGCGCGGTGGTCAGTGCGTGGTGTATGGTCCCCGCATCGGCAAAACGGACCTCCCGTTTTGCGGGATGTATGTTAAAATCGGCCAGCCGGGGATCGGTGTCTACATATACGGCCCCCACCGGATGGGTCCCGTTGGGGAACCACCCCTGAAGCCCGTATTCCAGCGCCTGAAGGAGGCCGTAATCGTAGATGCGGCGCCTGTTGACAAAGATGTACTGCTGCCGTCTGTCGTTCCGGTACAATTCGGGACCGCCCGCGATAACGGTGATGCCAAAATCCGGGCCGGGGGCGCTTATTTCATGGAGGAAGATGTCCTCGCCGGGTTTAAGCAGCGCCGAGGCAAAGCGCTCTTTCAGGGTGCAGGGGGGGAAATAATCCTTCATCCTGCCGTCCTGTGTAAAATGGAAGGAGCGTTCGGGGAAGGCCAGCGCCTTGTCAATAAAGGCCTGGCGGCAGAGAATGCCTTCGCTTCCTTCCCTTTTGAGGAAGCGCTTTCTTGCCGGAACGGCGTCAAAGAGTTCCAGCGCCCGGACGGTGGTTCCTTTGGTACGGCGGGACTGTGTGAGGACCGGCGCCGCGTTCCCCGGCTCCGATTCAAGCAGCCACGCTTCCCGGCCGTCCTGGCTGGTGAGGATTTCCATCCGGGTCACCGCGGCCGCCGCGGCAAGCGCCTCTCCCCGGAACCCCAATGTGCGTAGAACAGCCAAATCATCGAGGGAACGGATCTTGCTGGTGGCATGGGGAAGCCGGCAGATGAGGAGATCTTCCCGGCTCATTCCCGTGCCGTCGTCGATCACTTCCGCCCGCTTTACGCCGCCTTCTTCTATACATACTTCGATTCCGGCGGCATCCGCGTCCAGCGCGTTATCAAGAAATTCGCGGATCAGGGCGGCGGGCCTGTCTATCACTTCCCCCGCGGCTATTTTCCGCGCCTCGGCGGGAGACAGTACCCGGATGTGGCCGTCCATCCCCCCGGCGGTCCCCGCCGCCTGTTTTACCGCGGTTTCCGTTCCTTCATTCTTCATCATCAAAAAGCCCCAGTTCGGGATTTTCGTCCGCCTGCGCCTCGGCGTTGTTCATTACCATTTCGATACGGCTTTCCACCCTGGAAAGATCCTTTTCCAGAGCGCGCGCCAGTTTTATCCCTTCCTCAAAAGCCTTGATGGCCTCGTCAAGAGGGATATCCGGGCTGCGGATCTTTTCCCCCAGTTCTTCAAGCCGTTCGAGCCGTCCTTCAAAATTTTTCATGCCTGTTCCGGCGTTTTTTGCCATAATGTACCCCCTTTCCGCTCCGCCCGGCAGATTTACGCCGTTTATTCGGCGACGGCGGTGATGATTCCTTCCCGTGGCCGTATGACAAGGCTGTCGCCCGGCCGCACGTCGGCGGCGCGGCGCACCAGCCTGTTTTTGCCGCCCGCTTTCACGGTGACAACCGAAAAACCCCGTTCCAGCACGGCCAGGGGGCTTGCCGCCTCAAGGCTTGCCGACATCAGTTCCAGCCGCCGCCGGAGTTCCCTTACACGGCCCTGAAGGGCCGTTACAAGTCCTTCCCGCGCATCGTCAAAACGGACCAGGCGGGGCTGAAGTATGCTTCTGAAACGGTACTCCAGATCCTCAAGACTGAAAGGCCGTATCAAAAGCCGCGCCCGTTCCAGTTTTGAGGTCATGATTCCCCGTATCCGTTCCACCGTGTCCCGTATCCCCTCCGAAATCGCCGCCCTGTTTTCGCTCACCAGTTCCGCCGCCGCGGAGGGGGTGGGCGCCCTGAGATCCGCGGCAAAATCAGAAAGGGTCCAGTCAATCTCG
>JAIROE010000127.1 GCA_031257715.1 Treponema sp.
GGCTGGAGGTGATGCCCGCCTATTTCTGGATGTACAACCTGTACGCCCTGGAGCGGAATTCGCGCAAATCCGCCGACCGGGACAGGCGGAAAAAGAAAGTCCAGCACATAGAAATGGACTACCTTGCCCCCGACACGGCCGAGGAGATTATCGCCGCCATTGACCTGGTGCGGATGTGGATGGCCGATGCCGGGTATTCCGCGGAAACGGAGCCGGCTCAGCCTGAGGGGGGGCCGGAAGTTCCCAGGGAAATTCCCGCGCCGGGCCTTGAACGGAATGACCGGGGTTCTGTAGTCCTTAAACCGCGCGAGGCCCTTGCCGCGTACCGGGAAATGCTCCGCTATTACGCGGTAAAAACCCTTATCGCTTTTTTTGATTCAGAAAAGGATCTTGATTTCCAGGGTATGGCGGATCTCCTCGGCGCGATGCGTCCCTCGGTTTTTACCTCCGCTTTTTCTTCAGGAAGACGTGTCACGGGCTGGGAGAACATGGGGGGGCAGATAGTTCCCGCCTTCCGCGTCGACAGGCTGCGGAAGAACATCAGGGAAAGAAAGATCACAAGCTGGGAAGAAATACACGCCGCATATGACGGCTGGCATGAATGCTATGCCCTTGACCGGGCCCGGCACGCATGGGCGGTTCTTTCACTGCTTACCGGCGGGAAAAACGGCGAACAAACGGTGAGCCGGGCGGCGTTCATAAAGGAAACGGTAGCGGCGGTAGAAATTAAAAAACGCATGACGCGGCAGGTATACGAAACCAGGGCGAAGGATTTTACCGATCCCTACAGGCTCATTACATACCGGAACAGGGCCGAAATGAACATGGTAGCCGGACGGCCCGATCAGAATGCTTTTGTGGAATACGCGCGCAGGGACTGTCTCCAGTTTGAAAAAACCGCCGAAAATACGGTGAAACGCCTTGAATCTTCCAGGGAGCTTTGATGCATGGTAAACCGGCAGGATCGCCGCCCGGGTCGTTTCGGGCGCAGGCTTCCCCGGAGCCGGCGCCATAGTCAGGATGGGGAACAGCATACGGGGACTTGCCACCGCCGCCTCCCCCTGGCTTATCGCCGCGGCGGGCCTTGCCGCAGGGGCAGGAATTTTTAAACAACGCGGACAAGAACGCGGACATCGCCTACACCGTCAACAAGTATGCCGCCCATGCCCAGTTCGAGGGGAAGGGCGATGTCTATGTCGTAGCGGTCCCCCACGGAGACGCACAGGGAAGGGGACACGCCGAGCAGTTCCGCCGCTTTAAGGAAGGGTTCCCTGTGGGGTTTGGAGACGAAGCAGGTATCAAGGCCCACAATGACATCGAAAAGATCCCGCACGGCAAGACAGGCGAGCGTCCGTTCGGCTATGGAAAGGGGATTGTTTGTAACAACGGCAAGCCTGTACCGGGAAGAGAGCTCTTCAAGACTTAAACGGAGCACGGGATCGGGGGCAAGGTAGCGCTCGGGTTCATAGAGCTCTGTGCGCCATGCAACGCTTTCGGAAATGGAGACTCCCAGTGTTTCAAATATATTCCCAAGGCTCGCTTTCCTTCCGCCGTGCTCCGCTTCCCATTTCTCCCCGATCTGTTTTATGATCCCGGTCATCTCCTCAAAACTTTTCCCCTTCCGTTCGGCAAGCCGCTTTACCGGCAGTTCCGTCTGAACGCGCGCGTATTCCCCGTGGGTGTACAGGGTGCAGTCCATGTCGAAAAGCAGGGCGGAAACCGTTTCAGGCAGGCTGAATATTTTCATCGGTTAAGGCTGAAGCTGAAGGGGAACCCGGAGATTTCGCGCCGGATGGCTTTACATCGTCAAGCAGCTTCGTGATGATGTCCCGGTTGTCAAGCAGGGAACTGAGCGACTGCTGCTGGTGAAGCCGGGAAATGGTCTGGGCGAAGAGCCGGGAAATATTCACGCTGATGTACCATTCCTTTTTCAGCGCCTCTTCGTAGTAGACAGCGTTGGTCCCTATGATGCGGTAAAAGAGTCCTTCGCGGTAGGCCTCGTCAAAATAGGAAATGGCGTCGCCCGTAAAAAGGGGAAGGCTGATGGCGCAGATAACTTTTCCCGCGCCGTTTTCCTTGAGGACGCGCATGCCCTTAAGGAGCGTACCCCCCGTGCCAAGTATGTCGTCGGCGATAAAGACCGTCTTGCCCTTCACGTTTCCCAGAAGCTTTATCTCGGCGATATTGCTCTCCGATGCGTTCTTCGCGATGCGGGAATAATCACGCTCCTTGTAAAGAAGGGCGAGCGGTTTTTTAAGGGCGTTGGCGTAAAATTTGTTGCGGTCCACCGCCCCGGTATCGGGAGAGACCACCACAAAATCGTCGCCCAGAACGCCGTCCATTACCGAAAGGCTTCTTATAATCTGGTAGCTCGCGTGAAGATTTTCAAGCCGCATCCTGTCAAAGGAATTTCCTATATCCCTTGAATGAATGTCCAGGGTGATGATCCTGTCAACCCCGAGCCCTTCCATGGTCTTTCCCACCCGGCTCGCGGTAAGCCCTTCCCTCCCCTTCGCCTTGTGCTGGCGGGCGTAGGGATAGCCGGGAAGCACCAGCGTTATGCGGCCCGCGCCCGCCTGTTTGGCGGCGTCGACGGTGACAAAGAGCGTCATCAGGTGATCGTTGACCGAAAGTATCTTCCTTGTATCCCCGCCGTTGAAATTCACCGGGTAATGATTTTCAACATCCTGAATGATGAAAATAT
>JAIROE010000139.1 GCA_031257715.1 Treponema sp.
GCTCAAGGTGATGTCCAAAATGGGGACCAGTACCCTCCGTTCCTATCGGGGAGCCCAGGTTTTTGAAGCCATAGGGCTGTCCGATGCGGTCATTGAAAAATGTTTCCGGGGCACGGTAAGCCGTATTTCCGGGGCGGGTTTTGCCGAACTGGAGGCGGAGGCCCTCGCTCATTACCGCTCGGCGCTGAATGCGGATGCGGCTGCGGGCGAAACCCTTCTTCCCGGCGATTATCTCCTTTCAGGCGAAGGCCAGTACCGGTGGCGGAAAAACGGAGAGAGGCACGCCTGGAACCCGGACATGATATATCTCCTTCAGCAGGCGGCGCGGACGGGAAACTACGGCACATTCAGGCGTTTTTCCGCCCTTTCCGACGGCCTCAGCCGGAGCCCCCATGTGATACGGGGCCTCATCGATTTCAGGGGGCCGGGACAGGACGGGGCAGATCCATCAGGCGCTCCCGCCGCCCCCCTTCCGCTTGAGGAAGTGGAAAGCGTTGAGACGATCATGAAGCGCTTTACCACCGGGGCCATGTCTTTCGGTTCCATCTCCAAAGAAGCCCACGAGACCATAGCCGTCGCGATGAATTCGATCAAGGGCCGTTCCAATTCCGGTGAAGGCGGGGAGAACCCCGAACGTTATACGGCGCGGCCTGACGGGACATGGGCGCGGTCCGCCATCAAGCAGGTAGCATCGGCGCGTTTCGGGGTAACAAGCGAATACCTTGCCAATGCGGTTGAGCTTCAGATTAAAATAGCCCAGGGAGCCAAACCCGGCGAGGGGGGCCAGCTTCCCGGCCATAAAATCGACATCAACATCGCCAAAACACGTTTTTCAACACCCGGAGTTACCCTCATAAGCCCGCCGCCTCATCACGATATTTATTCCATTGAAGATCTTGCCGAACTTATTTTCGATCTTAAAAACGCCAATCCCGGCGCGCGTATTAGCGTCAAACTGGTGTCGGAGACCGGCGTGGGAACCGTTGCCGCGGGCGTGGCGAAAGCTCACGCGGACAATATTCTCATTTCCGGTTACGACGGCGGCACCGGGGCGAGCCCCCAGTCCAGCATACGCCACGCCGGGCTTCCCTGGGAGTTGGGCCTTTCGGAGACCCATCAGGTGCTGGTACAGAACGGACTGCGCGGCAGGGTGCGGCTTCAAACCGACGGCCAGTTGAAGACGGGCCGCGACATCGTCATTGCCGGCATGCTGGGCGCGGAGGAATTCGGCTTCGGAACTTCAACCCTCATCGTCCTCGGCTGCGTCATGATGCGAAAGTGTCACGAAAACACCTGTCCCATGGGAGTGGCCACTCAGGATCCCCGGCTGAGGGAACGTTTCACCGGTAAAAGCGAACATCTTGTCAATTTCTTCCGTTTCCTTGCCGAAGAAGTCCGGGAGATCATGGCGTCTCTGGGTTTCAGGCATTTTGACGATCTTGTAGGAAGGGCGGATCTCCTTGTACAACGGCAGGATACCGGCAAAGATTCCCTTGCGGCGGCAAAAACCGCGGGTGTGGATCTTTCCCGCGTTCTTTTCAGGGCGGAAGGCCCGTCCCATATTCCCGGCGGACAGGAAACCCGCTGTGTGCAGGAACAGATACACAAGACAGGCCATGTACTCGACAAAAAACTTATAGAAAAGTGCCGTCCTTCTCTGGATGAAAAAACCCCCACGGCCCTGAATCTTGCCGTCAAAAATACCGACAGGGCCGTCGGCGCAATGCTCTCCTGGGAGGTGAGCAAACGGTTCGGCGGCTACGGCCTCCCCGAAAATTTCATCACGGTTGATTTTTCCGGATCGGCGGGACAGAGCTTCGGCGCTTTTCTTGCCCGGGGGATCACTTTCCGCCTTGCCGGGGATACCAACGATTATCTGGGCAAGGGACTTTCAGGCGGCCGCATTGTCGTGGCGCCTCCGGAAGGTTCCGCCTTTAAAACCGGGGAAAACATCATCGTGGGAAACACGGTCCTGTACGGCGCAACTTCGGGGGAACTCTACGCTGCCGGAGCCGCCGGTGAACGTTTCTGCGTGCGTAATTCGGGCGCGCTCGCCGTGGTGGAAGGTACGGGGGATCACTGCGCCGAATACATGACCGGCGGACGCCTTGTGGTGCTTGGGAATGTCGGCCGCAATTTCGCGGCGGGCATGTCGGGCGGCATCGCCTATGTGTTCAACAAAAACGGGAATTTTGAATACTTCCTCAACAAGGGGATGGTGGAGCTGTCCGGCCTTGACAATGAGGAAGACGAAAAATTCGTCAGGGACTGCATAGAAAAGCACATCTACTGGACCGGTTCCGCCTGGGCCAGGGAGATACTTCTTTCATGGAATGAAAACATGCGGAAATTCATCAAGGTTCTCCCGGTTGAATACAAACGGGCCCTGCAGGAGATGAAGCTTGCCGAACTGGACAGGAAGCTTTACGAGATACGGGAACGGGAAGAACTGGAGGTGCGGTCGTAATGGGTGATCCAAAGGGATTTTTAAAAATAAAGCGGCAGGTTTCGGGCTACCGGCCTGTTGAGGAACGCATCAACGATTACAGCGAAGTTGAGGTCAGTCTTTCCGATGAAGAGCGGCGCGCACAGGCGGCGCGCTGCATGGACTGCGGCGTTCCCTTTTGTCACTGGGCCTGTCCCATTTCCAATAACATGCCCGAATGGCAGGACCGCATCTACCGGGGCGACTGGGCCGGCGCATGGACCCTCCTTGAAGATACCAATCCCTTCCCCGAATTCACCGGCCGGGTATGCCCCGCACTCTGTGAGGCTTCCTGTGTGCTCGG
>JAIROE010000263.1 GCA_031257715.1 Treponema sp.
CATCGAGGACAACGTGATCTTCGGAACGGATTGTTCGGGCGTTTACGATTCCGCCTATGCAAGGGAGATCCTTGAAATGGACAGAGACGCCTTTGACAATGCCGGCGTGACGCCGGAGCAGCGGAAAAAATATTATTGTAAAAATGTGCTCAGATTTCTGGGGAAATGAACCCGGAATGAATGGAGTTGTTCGATAACCTCAGTTATCGAACAAATTCCTTATAAAACAGCAAAATGTGGAGCATTTTGCAAGACTTGTTCGACAAACCGAACCCGATAGGGTTCAGTAAACAGGTTGTCGAACAAGTCCAATATTCGAGGAGGAACAGATGCGTAGAATTGCTGGATTATTGGCGGTATCCCTGGTTTTAACGGCGCTTGTCATGCTGCCCGTTACGGGATGTTCAAAAAGCGGATCGGAGAGCGGGCAGATAACGCTCCGTTACTGGACTCATCAGAATGTGCCATGGAATGCGAACAACGATGAATTGATTGCCGGATTTATGGAAGAAAATCCCGGCATTAAAGTCGAACAGGAAGCATTTCCTTATGATGAATTTGAACAGAAGACCCAGACCGCCCTTATATCCAAAACGGGCGGCGCGGACATTTTTGAACTGTGGGGAGGCTGGGTCCTTGATTTTTCTTCCACGGGGGCGCTTGCCCCGGTGCCCGATCAGTTTATCAACGAACTCAAGGCGGACAGCTATGAACCGGTGCTGGCTTCCTTTTTTTACGATGGAAAATATTACGGTGTTCCCATTGAATTCAACGCCGAATACGGCGGCATGCTGGTTTTCAAGCCCTATTTCGATTCCCACAACATCAAATACCCCGCCACCTGGGACGAGGCTATCGATATTGCCAGGAAGAACGCGGTTACGAAGAACGGCGTCATGGAATTGCGGGGCTTTGATTATATCGGATCGGACACCCTCATTTTCACCTATCTTTCCATGATCCTTTCCAAAGGGGGAACTTACCTTGAAAACGACGGCCACCGTTTTAATTTTAATACCCCCATCGCAAGGGACGCGCTGCAGAAACTGCGGGATTATATTCTGGTTGATAAAATAACCTCGATTGATGCGTTCCTCGGAACGAATCCCGGCGTTGATTATTATGTCTTCATGGGTGAATCCCTGATGGCGCCGCGGGGCATGTGGACCATCCCGACGGGCAAGGAAATGTTCGACGCCGATCTGGGTGTCGATTTTGATTACATTCCTTCGCCTTTCTACGGGCCGGAGAAGAAATGGGCCGCGGAAACCGGGTGGGGCTTTGTCGTAAACGGCAGTACCGCTCATCCCGATGAAGCGTGGAAATTTGTCGAATACTGCCTCAGGCCCGAAAACATTCTCAAGAATGTTGTTGCCCGAGGCAATATTCCGCCCCGCAAGTCGGTTGCAAGGGACCCCGCCTATCTTGCGGCCATACCTTATGCAAAGCCTGTTGTCGATGTGCTTGACGGCGCGTCCTATATCGGCTATATCAATACCGACGTCATGAAGGAAGAAATGAACAATGCTTTCATTGACATGATTCAGAACGGTGTTTCTGTAGAGGCCACTCTGCAAAGATTTACTGACAACCTGAACGCACGGGCAAAATAGGGGGAGGCCGGGGGAAAGCGCCTGTTTTCCCCCGGAAATCAAATGAAAAACACCAAATTTGTCATTGCGGTGCTGACCCCGGTTTTTCTGTGCATGTTTACCTTTCAGATACTTCCCATTTTTCTTGGATTCGGCATTTCCTTTTTTAATTACAGCCCTCTTAACGCCGGGAATGAATTTATAGGTTTGTCCAATTTCGCCAAACTCGTTTCGGATCCGGTTTTTCATATCGCCCTTAAAAACACCCTTTATTTTGTCCTGGCGGCCGTTTCCATAAATATCATGCTTACCCTGACCATTGCGCAGATTATAAGTTCTTTCCGTTACAATAAAATACGCTCAATTTTCAGAGTAATATTCTTTATGCCCTGCGTCGCCCCGCTGGCCGCTTCCAGTTTTGTCTGGGCGCGGATGTACGAGAAACGTTTCGGTTTTATCAACATAATGCTGGATCGCTGGTTCGGCGTTGCCCCCCGCGCATGGCTTGGGGAGGCGGCAACCATGATGCCGTCCATTATTCTGTTCACCCTCTGGGCAGATATAGGCTACAACATCATCATATTCTGTGCCGGCATAGAAGGCATTCCCCCCGATTTCCATGAGGCCGCAGTCATTGACGGTGCGGGTCCCCTGCGGCGCTTTTTCAAGATCACCCTTCCCCTTCTTGGCAGGACTACTTGTTTTGTTGTTGCCATGACGCTGATTTCCCATTTCCAGATGTTTGCCCAGTTTGAGGTTATGCTGCCTGGACACGGCGGGCCGAACAACATGGGAATGGTGCTTACCCTGGATATTTACAAGACCGCCTTTGTGTACAAGGATCTCGGTTATGCGTCGGCGATTTCCATTGTGTTGTTCATTGTAATAATGATCTTTACCATGGTATCGCAGCGGCTCAACCGGGTTGACTGGGGGTATTAGATGCTGAAGAAGAAATTTTCCCCGGGTACGGTGTTCCTTGTGGTTTTCGGCGCGATTGTTCTTTTCATTATCCTGATGCCTTATATATGGATGCTGTCCCTTTCCTTCAAAAGAACACCGGAGATCATGAGAGCCCCCGAGAAAATTTTCCCCGTAAAATGGACCTATGCAAACTATGTTACCGTCTTTACCAGAACCCCGTTTTTTTACTGGTTCAGAAACAGTGTTGTCGTTACCGCATCCCTTACTTTCATCGTGCTCTTCACGAGTTCCATCACGGGTTTTGTGTTCGCCAAATATAAATTCCCCGGCCGTACCGTGCTGTTCTGGATCATTTTGGGTTCCATGATGGTGCCCTTTCAGACTACCATGATCCCCAATTTCCTCATCGTGAACGCCGTCGGGCTTTACAACACCCTTCTTGCCCTCATTGTTCCGATGATGATGTCGGGCTTCGGGATTTTCCTTTGCAGGCAGTTTTGCGAAAACATACCGGACAGCCTGTGGGAAGCGGCTCTCATAGACGGCGCATCGGATTTGTCCATTTACCTGCGAATCATGGTTCCCCTGCTCCGTCCCTGCCTTGCAGCCTTGGGGATCTTTACATTTTTGGCCAGTTGGAATGAATTCCTGCAGGCCCTCATCATGCTGGAAAGCGTCAGGAACATGACGCTCCCCATCGCCCTTTCGTATTTTACCAACGGCGCGCACAATGTTGACATAGGGGCCTGCATGGCGGCGGCGGCGCTCATCATGACCCCGGTGACCATTGTGTTTCTTGCTTTCCAGAAACATTTCATCAAGGGCGCCGCCATTTCCGGTTTGAAATGAACAGGGTTGTCAAGTCCAATGAAGCCAGGGGGGTTTTAACTTTTCATTTCCACTGTGTAGGTAAAAAAATCGCCCCTGACTATGGAGACGCAGTATTCAATTATCCGCGCGTCGTCATAGGTAGTCCGTTCCAGGTGAATGGCCGGGACGCCGGCCCTGAGGCCCATTTTTTTTGCCTCGTTTTTTTGTATTGCCGTAGCGCGGAATTTTTCGATGATACGCTGGGGGTAGACGCCGAAATTCCGCATGCTTTTGTAGAGGCCGTTTTTGTCAATATCCTCCCTGCTGATTTTGGGGCATACATTCTGGGGGATATAGGAGGTTTCCACCGTATACGCCGTCCCGTCCACGCTGCGGAGCCGTTCGAGCCTGAAGGCGCGGCCGCCTTCCATGCCGAGTTTTTTCGCGGTTTCATCATCGGGGGTAATGATGTCAAAGGAAAGAACATCGGCCTGTTCTTTTTTCCCCCATTTTTTCAGTTCTTCGCTGAAAGAGTAAAATTTTGAAAGTTTTTGCTCAAAGGATGTGTTGGTGATGAAGGTACCCCTGCCCTGAAAGCGTTCCAGACGGCCCGAATGGACAAGCTCTTCAATTGCCTTGCGGACCGTAATGCGGCTCAGGCCGTAGGCGGCGCAAAGCTCCGATTCCGAAGGAATTTTCTGCCCCGGTTTCCATTCTCCCGTTTGTATTTTTTTAAGGAGTTTTTCCTTGAGCTGATAATAAAGGGAGATGGGAATGGTTCTGTTAAAGCCGGTTTCACTGTTATCAATCATGACGATATTATAACATGATAATATAATATTATCTTTATTCAAGAGAGGAAATTATGCCCCTTACGACCACGAAGGATATGCTGCTTGCGGCCCGGGAAGGACATTGGGCGGTCGGCGCCTTTAATGCGGAAAATATGGAGATGATCCAGGCGATCATTCTTGCCGCGGAGGATCTTTTTGCCCCCGTCATCATACAAACGACGCCAGGTACCCTTGCCTATGGAAGCCTTGATCTCTATTATGCGAACACCGCCGCCCTTGCCGCCTCGGCGCGGGTTCCGGTTGCCATACATCTTGATCACGGGAATACCCTTGCCCTTGCGGCACAGGCCCTGCGCGCCGGTTATACCTCAATCATGATAGACGGATCGCAGAAGGGACTGGATGAAAACATCGCCGTCACGAGGGCGGTTGTGGAAATATGCGGGCCTTCAGGTGTCCCTGTGGAAGGCGAACTGGGAAGGGTAGGCGGCAAGGAAGACGATCTTCAGGGGGAAGCGGGCTACACCGATCCCGGCGAGGCGGCGCGCTTTACGGAAGAAACCGGCGTGTCTTCCCTCGCGGTAGGGGTCGGAACCGCCCACGGCGTATACAGGACGGCGCCGGCGCTCAATACGGAGTTGATAGGCACGCTCAAAAAAATCATTTCGGTTCCCATGGTGCTCCACGGGGCGTCGGGACTTTCCCCCGGTGCGGTCCGTGACTGCGTAAGCCGGGGGATCTGCAAGGTGAATTTTGCCACGGAACTCCGTATTGCCTATACCGGTGCTGTGAAGGAATACCTTGAAAAAAATCCCGGAACCATCGATCCCAAAAAATACGGACAGCCCGCGCGGGACGCGGTCCGCCGTTTGACATCCGACAGGATGAAAGTATGCGGCTGCGACGGCAGGGCCGGGGATATTGACAGGGCCTCTTCAAAGTGATAATGTTGTTATAATGATATTATGTATTTAGGGGCCTACAATGGACGCTTTTGAAAAATTCTACGGAAAAGACGCATCGTTTTTTGCCTCGAAAAATTGTTCCTTCACCGCCGCCGAGATAGCCCAGCAGCCGGCCGTGTGGCGGGAGCTCTGCGAAATCCTCGAAACGAAAAGGGCCTTGATCGCGGATTTTTTCGGCAGGGCGGATGTTTCAAAAAGGCGGGTGATCTTGAGCGGCGCGGGAAGTTCCGCCTTTGTCGGGGAAGCGGCGTCCGCCATAATAGGCGCCCGAAGCCGCATTCCCTGCGCGGCGGTGCATACGACGGATATTGTTTCTTCCCCCTATTCATTTCTCTTTGAGGACATACCATCCCTGTTTGTTTCCTTTGGCCGTTCGGGCAACAGCCCGGAATCCGCCGGGGCGGTGGAATACGCCCGCTGTATAGTGAGGGATCTGTACGAGGCGGCGGTAGTGTGCGACGGGAAAAGCGGTCTTGCAAGGATAACCGCCGAGTCGGATAAAGGCCTTTCCCTTGTTCTGCCGGAAAAAACCAACGACAGGGGATTTGCCATGACGAGCAGCTTTACGTCAATGCTGCTCGCGTGCTTTGCCCTTTTCAGTCATGAAGAAATTGACGCGGTTACGGCAGACATCAGGCGTTTGGCGGATAATCTTGAACAGGGGGCGCTTTTCCTTTCGGAGTCGGCCGAAAGACTTGCCGGGGAACAGTATGCGCGGCTTGCCGTTCTTGGGAGCGGTTGTTGCAGGG
>JAIROE010000314.1 GCA_031257715.1 Treponema sp.
CATACGTTCCCTTTCCCCGCAGAATCAGGACGTGACCGTGCGCGGCTGGGTCAGAACCAAACGGGAAATGAAGAATCTGGTTTTTGTTGAGGTAAACGACGGTTCTTCCCTTGCCGGAATACAGTGCGTCTTCGACCGCGAAAAAGACGGCGGGGAGGGGGCGGCAAAGAACACGGTGGAAACGCTTGCCGCGCTGGGAACAGGCGCGTCGGTGGAAATACGGGGCCGGCTCGTCCCCTCTCCCTCGGCGGGACAGGCCGTTGAAGTGGCCGCATCGGGGATCACCGTTCCCGGCCCCGCGCCCGCCGAAAGCTACCCGCTGCAAAAGAAACATCATTCGATGGAATTTCTCCGGGAGATTGCCCACCTCAGGGCCAGGACCAACACCTTCGGCG
Organism: Treponema sp.; assembly: GCA_031257715.1. The sequence goes on from JAIROE010000314.1 coordinate 396, forward strand.
CGGTGGCGCGGATGCGGAGCCGCCTTGCCTTCACGGCGCACCGGTTTTTTCTGGAACGGGGCTTTCAGTACCTGCATACGCCCATCATCACGTCAAACGACGCCGAAGGCGCCGGGGCCATGTTCCGGGTCACCGCCTCCGATCCGAACCCGGCGCACGGGAAGATGCAGGCCGGCCATGACGGGGAATTCTTCGGCAGGGCCGCCTGGTTAACCGTCTCGGGCCAGCTTGAGGCGGAGACTTACGCCTGCGCCCTTTCGCGGGTATACACTTTTGGCCCGGCCTTCAGGGCGGAAAATTCAAACACCGTCCGCCACCTCGCGGAATTCTGGATGATAGAACCCGAAATGGCGTTCGCCTCCCTTGAAGACGACATGGACCTCGCCGAAGATTTTCTTAAAAGCCTTTTTACGGCGGCCCTTGAGGATTGCGCCGAAGATCTCGCGTTCTTTAACAGCCGTTTTGACAGCCGCGTTAACGGCCATGCCGGGAAGGGAATCATCGAAACGCTGGAGGCGGCGGTCAAATCAACCTTCGTCCGCATGACCTACACCGAAGCGGTGCGCGAACTGGAGAAGTCCTCAGACTCCTTTGAATACAAACCCCGGTGGGGAAGCGATCTTCAGAGCGAACATGAAAAATTCCTCACCGAAAAGGTTGCCGGCGGGCCCGTAATCGTCACGTCCTATCCAAAGGAAATCAAGGCCTTCTACATGAAAATGAACGACGATGAAAAGACGGTACGGGCTATGGATGTCCTTGTTCCCCGGCTGGGCGAGATCATCGGAGGTTCCCAGCGCGAGGAAGATCCCGAAAAACTTTCCCGGCGCATGGAGGAACTGGGGATGAAGACCGGCGACTATTCATGGTATCTCGATCTCCGCCGTTACGGAACCGTTCCCCATTCAGGTTTCGGCCTGGGTTTTGAACGGCTCATCCAGTATGTAACCGGCATTGTCAACATACGGGACGTGATCCCCTATCCGAGGGCGGCGGGACAGGCGGACTTTTAAGGAGACGGGAGGACGGGGGGAATGAAAAGAGAAAAAAGCCGCGCACTGTTGCTGTTGCTGCTGTGCGCCTTTTCCCTCGCCGCCCAAGCCCCCCCGAACACGCCGGAGATTGTATCGCGGGCCGCATCGCTCATTGACGCGGAAACGGGGACGATTCTCTACGAAAAAAACCCGGACGATGAAATTCCCCCGGCGTCATTGACCAAACTCATGACCATGCACATCGTCTTCCGTGAAATCGCGGCGGGCAGGGCCTCCCTTGACGAAACGGTGCCCCTTTCCCCCGAAAGCTGGGCGGGAAATCAGCCCCCGGGATCGAGCCTCATGTTTCTTGCCCCGGGGCAGACGGTAAGCCTCCGGGAAATACTGCTGGGCCTTGCCGTGTCTTCGGGAAACGACGCCGCCGTCGCCGCCGCGCTGCGCTTTTGCCCCGCGGTACGGGATTTCGCGGGGATCATGAACACGGAAGCCCGCCGCATGGGCCTTGCAAAGACCCGTTTTACAGAGCCCTCGGGGATCTCTGAAAATAACATCACCACCGCCGGAGAATTCGCCGTTTTTTGCCGCGAATATATACGGCAGCATCCTGAAAGCCTTTCCGCCTATCATTCGGTTCCCCGGTTTGCCTATCCCCTCCCGTCAAACGTGGCGGCGGCGTACCTGAACAGTCCCGGCACGATAGTACAGCGGAACCGCAACACGCTGCTGGGGAATTTTCCCGGCGTCGACGGCCTCAAGACCGGTTACATAGACGAATCGGGCTACAACATTGCCCTTACCGCGGAAAGAGAAGGGACGCGGTTCATCGCGGTACTGCTCGGCGCGCCTTCGGGACCGGGCGGGGAGGCGGCGCGGGACAACGACGGGCGGAAGCTCCTCTCCTGGGCCTTTGAGCATTTCAGAACAATACGGCCCTCCGTAAAGCCGTTTCCGGCGCGGCTCTGGAAAGGCAAATCGGACTGGGCGTATCTTGTTCCGGCGGCGGCCCTTCCTTTCACCGCTCCCGCGGGAAGGGGGGACTCCCTCGGTTACACGGCGGAAATTACCGATCCCCTCATCGCGCCTCTTCCCGCGGGCCATCCCGCGGGAATCCTTGTCATCTCCGACGGGCGCGGAGAACTCCGCCGCGTTCCCCTTGTTACCCGTGAAGCATACGAACGGGGCGGGTTTTTTAAACGGACGGGGGACGGCGTCAGAATGTTCTTCAGGCCGAAAGCAAAATAAGCCTCCGCAAAGCGCGACAAACTGCTAACGGGCGTGTTCCAGAAGCGTCGATACGGTCACCAGGCCGTAACCGGAACGGATGAGGGCGTCAAGAAGCACCTCAATGCGGAGGAAGAGGTAATCGCCCCTGCCGCCGGGGAGAACCCCCAGGCGTACAGGGATGATCGAGCCGGGCCGTTTCAACTCCATGATGCGCTCTATCATGGCGGAGGCGGAATATGCGGCGGGGGAAAGGCGCGCGGAATCGCCCCGGACCCAGTCCAGGGGATCCACGTCCCGGCCCACCGTCCGGTAGCCCGCGCCGGAAGCGGCGGCGTTTATTTCCCCGGAGGCGGCGTAATACGGGGGATGCCAAAAGAGGCTGATTTCCTGTCCGGTCGCGCGGTAATATTCATCCTCATTTCTGGCAAGCCCGCGGGCGATAAATTCGCCGGACAGGCGGTAACGGGCGTCGGAAAGATCGATGGGGGCAAAGAACATCGACGCCGCCTCATGGCCCGCTTCGGCTATTTCCCGCGCCGCGCCGGGATGGCGGCGGATAAACTCGCCGTTAAGGAAAAAAGTCGCCCGTATGCCGTACCGGCGGAGAGAGGCAAGCACCTCCGGAAGGCCCGAAGCGTCGTCGTAAAGATCAAAACAGAGCGCGACTTCCCGCAGTCCTCCGCGAAGGCCGTGGGTAAAGAGGCCCGGAACGGCGCCGGCGGGACTTTCGGGGAGAGGGGCCTCCTCTTCGTACCGGAAAGACGCCAGGAGCGGGGCGGTCCCCGTTGAGGCGGTGTTCCGTATCATGGGGAGATTTTCATAGGGGCCGTGAAACTGCCGTTCAAGGTAGACGCGGTAACGGCCCGATACAAGGGAAGTCCCGCGCACTCTGGCGTCCGCCGTTTCCGTCCAGGGGGTTCCGCCGTCGGTCCCGTACCAGACTCCGCCGTTTTTCACGAAGATCCGGTTCCCCTTTTCCTCAAAACCGAATTCGTCCGCGGCCGAAAGGCACACAAGGCTCCGCCCGCCCCGCACATTTACCCGCTCTATGCGGCCCGCGTCGCCCGAAATGAATTCTTCGTTGTCAAGCCAGAGAGAAGACACGCCGGGCCGTTCGCTTATACGCCCGATGAGGCGCCAGTTCACGTAATCGTAAAGAAACACCCCCTGTCCGCCCCAGAGGAGCGCCCGCGTACCGTCGGGTGAAAGGGCGGCGCCCGGCCCCGGAGGATTCGCCAGTGAGACAAACTTCATTTCCCTGGCGCCCGTATCGAGCCGCCAGGCAAGCGTCTCGCTCCCTTCCCCGGCGGGAACATGCGCCATGACCGTTACAAGCCCGGGGGACGACCACAGTACGGTAAGGTTCATAACGGATCGGGGTATCATCACATAGGAAAGAACCGCCTTGAGATCCGCGGCGTACTCGTCGTTCTCGAGAAGACAATAGAAAACGGTACGCCCGTCCCGGCATACAAGCACGGACCGGGCATCGGGGGCGACGCGGAAGAAATCAAAAGCGGGATCAAAGTTAAAGGGGATCTTTCCGGCGAGGCTGCCCGGTTCAAAAAAACCGGCGTAGAGGGCGTGCGTAAAGAGTTCGGGACCGCGCACCCGGTAGAGGGTATCGCCCTTGAGGTAAAAAAAATCACCCGAAGGCAGCCAGCTCACCGAATTGATCCCCCCTTCGCCGACCAGCCGGTACTCCTCATTCATGCCCGGCGGAGAATTGACCGTGTAGTAGTAGAGCTTCCCTTCACGGCTGTAGATAAACACGCGGGAATCGGGGCTCCACGAGGCGGGGAAATACCGGCCCGGTTTTTCAATATGCCGGACTACAACCTGTTTCACTCCCGAGGCGGTCTCAAGCAAAACAAGGTTCCCGTATGCGTAACTTTCGCTTTCAAGGAAGAGGACCCACCGGCCGTCCGGGGAAGCGGCGAGATCCTCCGTCCGCCCGCCCGGGGCGGGAATGCCCGCGACAAACGAAGGAAAGCCGGGAATGCCCCGGGGAAGCCCCCCTGAAACAGGGACGCGCACGGCGCCGAAGACATTCTGAATCTGCAATGTCTGTCCCGCGTTGAGCAGCTCCATTTTTTCGGGAAACACGGTTATCTGCCGGAGGGCCCGATCGGTAAGGCGGGAAACAAAGAGGCCGTGCTGCCGGGGGGCGCCGTCTCCCGACGATTCGGCCCTGAAAAGCAGGCGGTTGTCCCCGGAAAGATCAAGGTCCCGGAAACCGACCTTGGCCCCGGCATGAAAGGGAAAAAGGACGAGAAAAAAAAACAGGCACCCTGTTATCCCGCGTCTCATATCAGGCGGAACCGCCCTCTTCCTTTCCCCGAAGAAAAGCGTCCAGTTCCGTTTCCAGTTCAACAAGACACTCCTCCATTTCTCCGATCCGGCGTATTGAATG
>JAIROE010000368.1 GCA_031257715.1 Treponema sp.
ACTGCTTGAAACAGGGGTCAATGCGTCCAAAGACCTTGATCCCTATATTGTATGGTACAACGGAAGAAGGCGCCTGAGTGAAGGCAGGATTTCGGAGGGCGCCGGGTGTATTTTGTGGAAGGCGGGGGATCAGACCGGTTTTAACACCATCCGGGCGGAAATTTTCCCCTTTGTGCCTGATTCCGAATTGCGCGGCTATTCGCGGGAAATTTCCCTGATGATTTCGGCGAAGGCGGAAGACGGGAGCGCTTTCCGGGAGGAAGAGAAACCCCTTGTCCACTGGTATCAATTCGGCGGCAACCTCCACGACGCCCTGTCGCCGACCACGACGGAAAAGGCCCTTGTCCCCAAAGCGGGCCTCGCGCCGAAGTGGCTTCCGGCGGAAGGCATTTACGGACTTTCGGTCGGTCCCGGCGACGCCTATCTTCTGGAGGATCTTGCCCTGTCCGCCGGGATGGAACGTGCTGCCGGCCGGCTCCTGATCCGTTTCAGACCCGTTGCCGAAGGGACGATCCTCAACGCGGCGTTCACCCTTGAGCATTCCTCCGAGACGCCGGAAATTATCCTTTTCTGCGACAGGGAAAACCTTCATTTTCTTGTACGGACTTCCCTTGCCGCCAAAACCTTCTCCGCCCCGCTTTCCCAAAGGGGCGGCTTTATAAGCGCGGTCATCGATTTTACCGTGGATTCGGGGAACTTCGGCGCCGGTCTTGTTTCGGAAAATGCCGTTTTTCCTCCGCTGATCCTTCCCCTTGCCGAATCCGGGGAGAAAACCGTCAGGTTTAAGGAAAGTTTCTGGCTGGGAGGCCCCATGCCGGAAAAAACGGCGGAAAATCCCGTCCCGGACGCGGGTGTTTCCGCCGCACCTGAACTTTTCCCGGAGCAGGGCGCGGCCGTAACAGGCGCGATCATTGACGAATTCGCCGTTTCCGCCATCTTGCCGGCTGAAACCGCCGCCGAAAGTTTTGGGCCGTTCTGACATCCTTCCGTTTTTTTGCGCGCTCCGTCCTTTTTTTGCCGGCTGCGGGGGAATGCCGGGACGGCCGGTCTTGCTCCCGCCCGTGTCTTCGCCGCCGCCTGCCGAAACGGAGGCGTACAGTATCACCGGTTATCCGGGCATCGAATCGGGAGATATCATGCCCTACTGGTTCCGGCAGTACAGGGAGGGGGGATGCCGGATAGTGGAGACGCTTCCCGAATTTTCCGGCGGCTATTTTTTTCTCGGGATCAATGAAGGTGACGACATTGAGACGCTCCGTCTGTGGGCCCAGGAGTTTTCGGCCGCCCGCGATCTGCCCCGCCTCGTCGCTTCCCGCGTTGAAGAGCGCATGACGGGCGAGTTCCTGTACCCCGATGATGAATACGGTGAATTTTTCGAGCGCTTCGTAAAGGCTGTCTCGGATTCCGTATTCGAGGGAGCCTCCATCCATTCTGTTTTCTGGATACGGCGGCGCATCGACGGGGAAGCGGGCCCGGAGCGTTATGTTTTTTTTGTGCCCGTCGTAATCGCAAAGCCGCTGCTGCGGGAGCAGTTGTCCGGCATCATGGAAAAAATCACGACGGCCGTCCGGCCCACCCGGGAACAGGCGGCGGCGATAAACCGGCTCAAGGCGGATTTTTTTGACGGGTTCTAGCGCGCCGTCATGTCCCTTCAGGAGGGCTTTGGCAGTTTATCCGTTTCGTTGTATACTCCTCTGATTATGGAACCGGTATTGTACTGGGGCCTTGATTTCATCAGGGCGGTACAGGGCGCATCTTCCCCGCCGCTTGCCGCCGTCATGAAAGCCGTTACCCGGACCGGGTCCGCCCCGTTCTTCTTCGCGCTGCTTCCCCTGATTTTCTGGTGCGTTGATGAAAAAAAGGGGATACGGCTTGGCGCCGCGGTCATGGCTTCCATCTGGCTTAACATCACGCTGAAATTCTTGTTCGGCCAGCCTCGGCCCTTTTACGAAGGTTACGATCCCGGCTTGGCCCTTGCGCTTGAAAATCTGAATGGCTTTCCTTCGGGCCATGCCCAGACATCCCTTGTGACATGGATCATCATCGCCTCATGGATAAGGAAAAAATGGGCTTGGGCCGCCGCGGTTTTCGTCGTGCTTCTTGTCGGTTTCTCCCGCCTGTACCTCGGCGTTCATTTTCCCACCGATGTTGCGGGCGGCTGGCTTGCCGGCGCTCTTGTGCTTGCCGTGTATTTTCTGTGGGGGGACGCCGTTGAAGCGGCTCTTTCGCGGGGCGGACTTCGGGCGGCTCTTGTCGTTTCCGCGGCGGCGGCTTTCGTCATGATCCTCTACAATCCCGAATCCGCAAAAGAAATGAACGGCGGCATTGAGGCGATCACGGCTCCCGGAGGGGCTTTTCTTGGCATGGGAGCCGGCTATGCCCTTACCGCCCATTACACGGCCTTCCGTTCGGGACTGGGGGGCCGTGCCGGAGCGGCCAAATTCATTGCCGCCGCGGGCCGCATTGCCATTGGCTCCGTGGGAGCGGCGCTCGTCTTCTTCATCTTCCAAAAGATAAACGGCGTTTTCGGCGCGGATCTGTACCGGCTTGGGATTTTTATCCGGTTTGCCGTGCTGGAACTGTGGATCTATGCCGCCGCTCCCCGGCTCTTTGGGCTTTGTGGAATCGCCGGAAAACACCGCTTCCCCGGAAACGCCCCCTCCCCGGAGGAGCCGGATGAATAGGAATGTACCCGTGCCCAATATCCGCGCCTACGGCGAAAACGGCCCTATCGCCGCGTTTGCGACGCCGCTTGCGGAAAGCGCGCTGGCGGTCATACGCTGTTCGGGAGAAGGAACCATTGAACGGGCCGTCCCGTTTTTTTCCCGGCCGGAAAAGCTGAGAACGGCGCCGGGCCATTCCGTCGTTCATGGGTGGATACAGCATGGGAGGGAAAGGATCGACGAGGTCCTTATCTCGGTTTACAGGGCTCCAAAAAGTTACACGGGCGAAGATGGCATGGATATTTCCTGCCACGGCGGCATCGCCGCGGCGCGCGGGGTGATGAAGATCCTCCGCGGGGCGGGCTTCAGGGACGCCCTGCCGGGCGAATTTACCTTCAGGGCGTTCATGAACGGCAAGCTCGATCTTACCAGGGCGGAATCGGTGATGGAAATGGTCTCGGCAAAGACGGGGGAGGGGCTGCGGGGAGCCGCGCTCCGCCTTTCGGGGGCGCTGGAAGCGGAGATCAGGTCCCTCAGGGATGCCCTCACCGAAATTCTTGCGGGAACCGAAATCTACCTTGATTATTCGGAAGATGAATTTTTCCCCCCGGGTGAAGAAGATGCCGGCGGCGAAGAAGCGGCCGGCAGAATGCCGGGGCGCGCTCCCGCCGGGGAAGTCCTCCTCCGCCTTGCCGCCCTTTCGGCGTCCTTCAAGAGGGAACGTCTGTATCATGACGGCGCCCTTGCCGTCATCGCCGGAAAACCCAACGCGGGGAAGTCAAGCCTCTTTAACCGGCTCATAGGTGAGGACCGGTCCATCGTTGCCCAGGCGCCGGGGACGACGCGCGATTTTATCGAGGCGTGGATTTCCATTGAAGGCATTCCCGTGCGCCTTGTGGATACCGCGGGACTGCGGAAGGAAGCTTCCGCGGACCCGGTGGAGAACACCGGCATGGACAGGAGCCGCGCCCTTATGGCGGAAGCGGATCTTGTTCTCCTTGTCACCGACGGAACGGAAGAGGTGCCCGGAAGCGGTCTCCTGTCCGAAGGCGGAGGAGGGCGCCTTTTCATCCGGAACAAGGCCGATCTTCCTTCGTTTTCCGCGCCGCCCCCGCCCTTCCTCCCGGTAAGCGCCAGGACAGGAGCGGGCATACCGGAACTCTGCGCCGCCATTGCCGCCGCCCTCGAAAAGGCGGCCGGCGCCGCCGTGTCCG
>JAIROE010000095.1 GCA_031257715.1 Treponema sp.
CCTGAATTTCCTCTCCTTCCTTGACCACGTCGGTAACGGAATTGATGCGCTGACGGGAAAGTTTCGAGATATGAACGAGCCCTTCCTTGCCGGGAAGTATTTCCACAAAGGCGCCAAAATCCATGATGCGTTTCACTACCCCGTTGTACACACGGCCAACTTCGGGATCGGAAACGATGCCCATGACGGCGGCCTTTGCCTCCTCCGCGTTTTTGGCGGTTTTACCGTAAATGGTGACCGTTCCGTCATTTTCGGTATTGACGCTTACCGAATACTGCTCGCAGATTGCCTTGATGTTCTTTCCGCCGGGGCCGATAAGGGCGCCTATCTTGTCTATTTCTATGCGGAGGGTGATGATTTTGGGGGCGTATTCGCTGATTTCACTGCTGGGCCTGCTTATCGTCTGATTCATGATCGAAAGAATGTGAAGCCTGCCCCGTTTCGCCTGATCCAGGGCATTCCGCATGATTTCAGGGCTCACCCCCGCGATCTTGATGTCCATCTGGAAACCGGTGATACCGTCTTCGGTACCCGCGACCTTGAAGTCCATGTCACCCAGGTGATCGTCCTCACCCAGTATGTCCGAAAGGATGGCATAGCGGCCGCCGGGCTGTGTGCTTTCGGTGATAAGCCCCATGGCAATGCCGGCGACCGGCTTTTTTATGGGCACCCCGGCGTGGAGCATGGAGAGGGTCCCCCCGCAGACCGACGCCATTGACGAGGAGCCGTTTGATTCCATGATCTCCGAAACTACCCGTACCGTGTAGGGAAATTCTTCTTTGGAGGGCACCATGGCTTTCAGGGAACGGTGGGCAAGGTTTCCATGCCCTATTTCCCGCCTGCCGGTACCCATGCGTCCCACTTCTCCCACCGAGTACGGGGGAAAATTGTAGTGAAGGATGAAATTTTCCCGCTTGTCGCCTTCTATATCGTCATAGATCTGTTCGTCAAAAACCGTCCCCAATGTGGTAACGGCAAGGGCCTGGGTCTCGCCCCGGGTAAAGAGGGCCGATCCGTGGGTACGGGGAAGTATCCCCACTTCGCAGGTGATGTTCCTGATGTCTTCGGTTCCCCGGCCGTCCACCCGCTTTCCTTTTTCAAGAATGGAAGAACGGAGGATTTCGTACTGCATGTCTTCAAAGAGGGCGCCGAAGAGTTTTTTCTGATTTTCATCCTCAAGCTGCTCCGCGTATTGGGAGGTGACGCCGGCCTTTACATTGGCGATGCCCTCGTAGCGTTCGTGTTTGGTGGCAAGAAAACATGCCTTTTCCAGGAGAGGATAAGCGGCGGCGCGTATTGCGGCGGCGTTTTCAAGACTGTGCGAAACCGCGGCAAGGGGGAGCTTTTCCTTTCCGGCAAGCTCCCTGAGCTTTTCCTGAAGGCCGCACAGTTCCCGTATTATCACGCCGGCTTTTTCCAGAGCCTCCAGCATGAGATCCTCGCCGACCTCCCTGGCGCCCCCTTCCACCATCGTGATCCCGTCTTTGGTACCCGCAACCACAATTTCAAGGGAGGATTTTTCGATTTCGTCATAGGTCGGATTGACGACAAGCTGGCCGTTTACCTGACAGATACGCACCCCGGCGACGGGACCGTTGAAAGGAATATCGGAAATATGAACCGCCGCGGAAGACGCGATGATCGCCAGTATGTCGGGGGGATTGACCTGATCGGCCGACATGGTAGTCGGTATCACCTGAATTTCCCGGCCGAAGCTCTTTTCAAAGAGGGGCCGCATGGGCCGGTCTATAAGCCGGGAAACGAGAATTTCCTTGTCTTTGGGCCGCCCTTCCCGCTTGATAAAGCCCCCGGGGATTTTTCCGGCGGCGTAGTATTTTTCGTTGTAGTCAACCGTAAGGGGGACGTAATCAAGGCCTTCTACCGCCTCGGACGATGAACACACCGTGGCGATAACCGCTGAACCCGCGTACCGCGCGAAAACCGCGCCTCCGGCCTGTTTTGCCATTCTGCCGGTTTCAAGGATCAATTCCTTTCCGGCTATTGTGTAGGTAACTTGTTGAACCATTTCTTCCTTGTATGAGTGTTAGACCCTTATTTGCGGAGGCCTAATTCCTGAATGATGGAACGGTATTTTTCAAGGTTGGTGCGCTGAATGTACTTCAGCATGCGCCGCCGCTTGCCGACCAGGATTAAAAGGCCCCGCTGGCTTGATTTATCCTTCCTGAACTGTTTGCAATGCTCCGTAAGCTGATTGATACGCTTGGTGAGCAGGGCAATCTGGACTTCCGACGTGCCTGTGTCTTTTTCATTTTTTCCGAATTTGAGCACCGTCGAGGTCACTTCTTCCTTGCTTAATGCCATATATGTTACACTCCTTGGGAACCTGACAAGGGCGAATCACACGGAAACGCCTTATATAAACAACAATCTTTCAAAAACTTCCCCGCGTTCTCCCTCCCGCGGAAAAGGAACGATAATTTTTCCGTTTTCAACGGAGACCGCCGTTTTAATGCCTTTACCGCCTTCCGCCGTAAAAACCAGCGCCTCCCGAAGCCCCGGGGGAGGCGTCATTCTGCGGGCCGAGGAGACATCAAAGATCCTCCCTTCATCCCCGGCATAGGACGGAAGGCCGGAAAGATCGATCCCGAAGGGCCTGCCCAAAAGCAGTGCGGCATTCCCAAGATCGCCTGAAGCCACGGCGGCCCTGATCCTGCTTGAACTGACCGGATGCCGGCCTTCCATTACAGGCGGAACTATCTCGGTCCTCACCCCCGCCTTCTCCGTCATACTCCGCAGGGCGGCGGCATCGGTATCCAGATGACGGCCGCATCGAAAATTCGCGCCCACGGCCAGAAAAGCCAGCTCACGCCGGTTTTTTAACAGATCGATAAAATCCCTTCCCGTTATTTTACTGAAATTTCCTGAAAAGTCAATGAGTACCGTTATGGACACGCCGCATTCCTCAAACACGGAGATCTTCTGCCCCAGGCTGTACAGATCGCCCCTGAAGGAAGCGGGATCGAGGATCTGTTTGGGGTTCTGCCTGAAAGTGATGACGACGGAAGTCCCGCAGGCGCATGTCCGCCGGATGAGGGCAAGATGGCCGCGGTGTACCCCGTCAAAGACCCCGATAGTCGCCGCAAGGCCCTTCTCCGTATCTATTTTTATCCGGTTGTATACAAAGTCCTCCCATTCAACTATACACATAACCGTATTTCCAGCTTCGTTCTTTTTTTTCGAGCATGGCAATGAAAGACCCGTCCGAGAAAACGGCGGCGGAATCCCGCTTTTCACCCGTCCGGTGCGGTACCGCGTCTTTTAGTATTGGCTCCAGAGGTCCGCCGTGTATTATTTTTTGCACATCGCGGGAATTAATCTCAAGCCATGGAATGCCAAGGGCTTCGATAACGGATACGTCTATGGGCCTGCAAAATCCCCCGGCATCCGAAAGATGAAAACCCGCGACACGCGTCCTTGTCAGGGCGGCAAGATGGCCGCGGGAACCTGCGGCAAGGGCAAGGTCACGGGCCAGGGAACGGATGTAAGTCCCGCTTGAACAGGAGACCCGTATTCCGGCAAGCGGAGGCTCCCAAAAGGTGAGTTCCAGACGGTAAACGGAAACGGGACGCCGTTTCATTTCAGGGGCTTTCCCCGCCCTGGCAAGCTCCGAGGCGCGCCTTCCCCCGACATGAACGGCCGAATAGGCGGGCGGAGCCTGAAGTATATCGCCCGTAAAGAGGGGAAGGGCCCGTTCCACCGATCCGGGGGAAGGAATCTCCGCGCGGAAGACGGAGACGCCTTCGGGATCGAGGGTATCGGTTTCAACGCCAAAATGTATCGTTCCTTCATATTCCTTGTCGCAACGCGAAAACCAGGGGGCCAGCTTCACCGCCTTTCCCGCAAGGACAAGAAGAAGACCTCCGGCGAATTTGTCGAGGGTTCCCGTATGCCCGGCTTTTCCCGTTCCGAGATTTTTTTTGATTTCATCGAGCGCCGCAAAAGATGTAACGCCGGGTTTCTTGTCGAGCAGAAAGAGGCCCGAAGTTTCACACGTCATAATCCCCGCCGTCTCCGCCGGCCGCGGGGTTTTCGGGTTTCCCCGGCGAAAGGGCCTCAATTTTTTTTACGATGTCGAAACCTTCGCTTACGCCGGGATCTTCATGAAAGCGAAGACGGGGCGTTTTACGGAGCCTCAAGTTGAGGGTTGACTGGATAAATCCCGCGGCCGAATTAAGACCCGCCGTTCCGTGTTTCCTTCCCGCGTCATTTCTGATGTTTGACACATACACATCCGCGCAGGAAAGATCGCGGGACACTTCGACTCTTGTGATGGAAAGGAAAGGATTCACCCGGGGATCCTTTATCCTTCCCTCCAGAATAAAAGCGCTGATTTTTTCCCGTATGAGCTGCCCTATCCGCTCCGTCCTGTATTCCGCCACGCCTAATTCAGCTTCCTTGCCACTTCGACGATCTCAAACACTTCGAACTGATCGTTTATCATTATGTCGTCAAATTTCTCAAGGCCTATGCCGCATTCAAAACCCGCGCTTACTTCCCGGACATCGTCCTTGAAACGCCTGAGCGAAGAGAGTTTTCCGGTGTGTATGACTATGCCGTCACGGATAAGGTTGACGCTGGCGCTCCGTTTTACGGTTCCGGTAAGAACATAGCATCCTGCTATGGTTCCGGCCCTGGGAACCTTGAAAATGTTCCGCACTTCCACGGTGGCAATGACTTCTTCCCTGGTATCCGGTTTGAGCATACCTTCCATCGCCTGCTGTATTTCCTCAACCGCCCTGTAGATCACGTTGTATTTTCTGATGTCGACCTTTTCCTGATCGGCAAGCATCTTCGCCCGGGGGACGGGCCTGACATTGAACCCTATGATGATGGCGTTGGATGCCAGCGCAAGGTCCAC
>JAIROE010000223.1 GCA_031257715.1 Treponema sp.
ACGCGCCGTCGTCCAGAAGGGGGGTGAATTTTTCCAGTTCTCCGGCCAAAGCCTCCGTCATGGGAGAATCCTGAATCAGGGCGGCGGCGGCAAGGGCTGCCAGCGGCCGGGAATAGGGAAAGGCGTCCGCCGCTTTCTGCGCGGCATTCCGGTAGGCGTCCAAAAAACGCGGGGTGCGCCCGGAAAGTTCCCGCCTTCTTTTCAGGACCGAAAGCCGGGATTCCACCCCTATCGTCCGTTTTTCAAGCCGGTTGAGTATACGGTTAAGCTGATCCGGGTCCGTACCGGCGGCAAGAAGCGCGTCGAATTCCCCCAGAGAACGGGTCCATGATCCGGCCGGATCCGGTGACTCCCCCTGATCCGGGGCGGAATCTTCTTCACGGTAGACGCCGGAACGGATAAAGGATACAACCGACAGGATCCCCAATGGTATGCTTATCAGGGCCGAAAGGATAATGCCTGAAATTAAAACCGCCCGGAGCAGGCGTCCCTGAAAAAGGCCCGACAGGCCTATTCCTTTGGGCACGGCTTTTCTTCCAGCGCCTTGCGGATACTGTCCAGGACGCCGTTGACAAAGCGGTAGGAATCTTCGGAGCCGAATTCTTTTGAAATGCCTATCGCCTCGTTGATGGTGATGGAAGGGGCAATATCGGTCTGGAACATCAGGGTATAGACGCTCATTCTCAGAATGGCAAGATCGACCCGGTTGAGCCGTGAAATATCCCAGTTTTTAAGATGGGCGCGGATCATGCCGTCTATGGCTTCGATGTTTTCTATGGTGCCCAGTGTCAGAAGCCGGGAAAAATCCGCGATCCCCTGATCCAGCGAAAGGCTCTTTTCCCCGAGCCATGAAAACTGCAAAAGCTCCCCGGGAGAAGCTTTTACCGCCTCCCAGGAGTACAGCGCCTGGAAGGCCAGAATTCGTCCTTTTCTGCGGGAAGCCATTACCAGGCGAGTTGATCCATGACTCTTTTGTACTCCCTGTTGTTTTCAGGATCTTCATAGGTTTTTCCCGCCCGCAGTTCCCGCGTCAGTTCCTCGGTGGCCTGCTGGAGCACCGCCATCTGGCGTTCCTGCAGCAGGGAGTTGCCTATGTAGTCACGGACCGTATAGGGGGTGCCAAGCTGGAAAATATCGTCAAGTGTAAGGGCCTTCATCTCGTAGGCCTCGGTAACCTTGATGATCCTGAAATACTGACCGTTGTCCAGCAGTTTGGACACTTCCCCCTGTTTCAGGCTGAAAGCGGTGGCGACAAAATCGGGTCCCATCATCTGCTGCGTCTCCATGTCCTTCTGGATGTACTCGTCCTTGTAGCTCTGGTAACCCGTGTTCGCGCTGGGGGAACGGGCGCTGTTGACCTTTTCGTCAAATTTTGCAGGATTGGAGCCTATTTCCCTGATCAGTCCTTCGGCAATTCTCCGGGCATCGGCGGCATTGCCGCCGTAAGGGATTTGCAGCATGGAAAACCGGATCACATCGGGGCGGACAAACCTCGCCTTGGTAAGATCGTAGGTTTTGACAATGTCGTCCTCGGTCGGTTCCGTGAAAGATTTGAGCACGTTCTCTTTTTTCAGGTTGAGGTACTTGTTGGCGATAAGCTGACGCCGCACCTGTTCACGAAAAGCGGGCAGTTCAAGGCCGTACTGGTTTCGCACCGCCGTAGCAAATTCCGCCTCCGTGGGCTGGCGTCCTCCCAGGTTCCTTGCCAAAAGGGCGCGGAGCTGGTCGAGCTGCTGGTTCACCTCGTTCTCGCTTATGGCAACCCTGTCCCGCTCGGCCGCCTGGAGGACCAGTCTTTCGTTAATCATCATATCGAGGATTTGTCTGCGCAGTTCAGGCGTGAGGGGCCTGCCGGAAGTTTTTTCGGTCCTTTCAACCTCGGAACGGTACTGTTTTACCGTGATAACCTCGGTTTTGATCAAATTCACCTTTGCGATGGGCTGAAGCTGCAAATCCTGGGCAAAAGCCAGAGTTCCAAACATCCCCAAAATGACAAAAAACAACTTTTTCATACACATACCTTCTATAATATCATATCCGCTTATAAAAAATAAGCGCCTTCCTCAAAGTTACAGAAAATTGAACGCTTATTCGAGGATCGCCCTGATCCGCCTGATCCCGGCCGATGAGGACTGCTCCTTCTGTATGACGAAAGTCCCCATGTTTCCGGTCCGTTCCACATGGGGACCGCCGCAGACTTCTTTTGAGAAGACCCCGGAGACCTCGTCCCCGATGGTGTAGACCTTGACAAGGGATTCGTATTTTTCGCCGAAGAGAGCGGTAGCCCCGGCGGCCCTGGCTTCTTCAAGACCCATGATTTCCATTTTTACGGGGAGATCCTTTTTGATCTGCCCATTGACGATGTCTTCGACTTTCCTGATTTCATCACCGGTCATGGGGGCGTTGTGGGAAAAATCGAAGCGCATACGCTCGGCGGTGATGTTGGAACCCTTCTGCGCGACATGATCCCCAAGGATCATGCGGAGGGCCTTATGGAGAAGATGGGTGGCGGTGTGGTACTTTACCGCCATTTCGCCCTGATCCCCAAGACCGCCCTTGAAAACCTGCCCGCTCCTGGAACGGGAAAGTTCCTGGTGTTTTTTGAAAGCCTCGTCAAATTCTTCCCGGTTCACCGTCATGCCGTGTTCCTCCGCCAGTTCACGGGTAAGCTCTATGGGGAAACCGTATGTATCATAAAGCCTGAAAGCCAGACGGCCAGAAATGATCTTCCGGGGATCTTTTAAGAGATTGGGGAGGAGCTTTTCAAATTCGCGTTCCCCCTTCTGGAGCGTTTCGAGGAATTTCGCCTCCTCGCCGTCAAGCTCCGCAATGATGAAGGGGCGGTTCCGCTCCAGTTCGGGGTAGGGGCCCTTCATCCTTTCAACAACGATGTCCGCGATGGGGGAAAGAAGGGGAAACGGCATGCCGAGCCGGCTTCCGTGCCGCACCGCCCGCCGTATGAGCCGCCTGAGCACATAGCCCGCGCCGACATTGGAGGGCCGCACCGCTTTTGGATCCCC
Source organism: Treponema sp. (assembly GCA_031257715.1). The sequence goes on from JAIROE010000223.1 coordinate 3,021, forward strand.
CAATATGAAAGCCGCCGAACGGACATGATCGGCGATGATCCGTATTGATATATCCTGGGCGGGATCTTTTCCGTAAACACGGCCCGCGGCCTTTTCTATACCGGCGATGATGGGGGCGAAGATGTCCGTCTCGTAGACCGACGCCTTTCCGTTAAGGATCGTGACGGTCCGTTCTATGCCCATGCCGGTGTCCACACATTTGCGGGAAAGGGGCTCATAGACGCCGGGGGAACCGGCGCTCCCCGCGGCGGTCTTGTTGTACTGCATGAAGACATCGTTCCAGATTTCAAGCCATTTACCGCAGGAACAGCCCGGCCTGCATTCGGGGCCGCAGGGGGCTTCCCCCACATAATAGAACATCTCCGAATCGGGACCGCAGGGGCCGGTAGTCCCGGCGGGGCCCCACCAGTTATCCTCCTTGGGCCGGTAGCTGATACGGCTTTCCGGGATACCCAGGGATCGCCATACCGCCGCGGATTCGTCATCCCGGGGGGCGTCTTCGTCTCCTGCAAACACCGTAACCCCCAGCTTTTCTACCGGGATACCCAGCCACCGGGAGGAGGTGAGGAATTCAAAGCTCATTTTAATGGCCCCTTCCTTGAAATAATCCCCCAGGGACCAGTTCCCCAGCATTTCAAAAAGGG
>JAIROE010000283.1 GCA_031257715.1 Treponema sp.
CCAATACCTATCATCTGTATCTGCGGCCCGGAACGGAGGTTATAGGAGCTGCGGGAGGACTCCACCATTTCATGAACTGGCCCGGAAACATATTGACCGACTCGGGGGGCTTTCAGATCTTTTCCCTTGCCCGTCTCAGGAAAATAACCGGAGAAGGGGTACGTTTCCGGTCTCATATTGACGGTTCCTGGCATTTTTTTGATCCCGAAACTGTGGTGGACATACAGACCCTTCTTGGAAGCGACATACAGATGCAGCTTGACGTGTGCTCCGGTTGGGGCGCCTCACGAAAGGAAACCGAAAAGGCCCTCACCGCGAGTCTGGATTGGCTTGCACGGGCGCAAAGGGCTTGGGGAAAAAAGAGGCTGGAAGGTTACGGGGGCAGTCTTTTCGCCATAGTGCAGGGCGGTTTTTTTAAGGATCTGCGGGAACGGAGCGTCTCCGCCGCACTGGAGGCTGAGACGCCGGGCATCGCCATAGGGGGGCTTTCCGTAGGCGAGCCGGAAGAAGTTTTCGCCGAATTTCTGGCCCATACCGCGTCCCTCCTTCCCCGGGACAAGCCGCGTTATGTAATGGGCATAGGAACCCCCCGTTATATACTGGAAGCGATAGAACAGGGGATAGACATGTTTGACTGTGTCTTTCCTACCCGGACAGGGAGAAACGGCCTTGTTTTTTCCAGAGACGGTTCATTTACCCTAAAAAAAGCCGAAAACCGTCTCGATTTCAGGCCGATAGATGAAGAATGTGGATGCAAGGTGTGCCGTGAATACAGCCGTGCCTATCTCCGGCATCTCTTCAAATCCAAAGAGATCCTCTGTTCCATGCTGGCAAGTTACCATAACCTGTATTTTCTGCATGATCTGGTACGAAACGCCGGGAAGGCCATAGACGGAGACCGGTTTGTTTCTTTCAAAAAAGAATTCCTTGCCCGTTTTGAGGGGCGGGAAAAATGATGTAATGCCTTGTGCGCGGTATAACGGAGTAATACAATGATAAAATCGGCAAGCCAATAGGCGAAGAACCCCGCCCGTTCGTCTTTTATTAATGGCGCAGGAACGGCAAAGCCGCCCGCCTCATTTACCGGACAATTTTTCTCCGTGTGTATGATTTTTATGACGGCGCTGTGGATCCATGCCCAGCAGGGCGCGGAAACATCCGCCGAAACTTCTCGGGTCCAAACCCCGGCGGAAAAATTAGAGGAAAATACCGTGGAGGCCGCCCGGTACGCAACCATACGCTACGGCACGGAGGCGGAAATCGCTTCGCTCATTCAGATCCTTAAAAACGAGAATGCCGATTATCTTGACGACGAACTCATGGAATTGGTGCGGAACACCAAAAACCGGAACATACTTTCCGGGGTCTTTTCTTTTTTTGGCGACCGGAAAAAATCCGGCCTTGAGGAACGGGCGGTAAGGGCCCTTGAGGAATGGGATGAGGAATCGGGGGAAACGGTTCTTGCCGCCATCGACTACCTGGGAAATATCAAGGCCGCCGCCGGCATCCGGTCTCTGAAAACGATCCTCGATTCGGAAGAACGCCGTTTCATGAACACGGCGTTCAGGGCGCTGGGCCGGGCCTCGGCCGCCAACGCCGAATCGGCCGATGAAGCGGCCCTGTACCTCATCGACTACTATACCAACCGTGAACCGGGAGACGAAAACCGGAGGGAGATCATCACGGCGCTTGGAGAAGGCGGTTCAAAAAAAGCCGTCGAATTTCTTGCGGACATAGCGGGAAACGGCGAGGAACGCATGACCCTGCGCATTGCGGCGCTGGACAGCCTGGGCAGGATAGGGGATGAAACGGGACTGGAAGCGGTAGTCGCCTCCATAAATGACAAGGACCCCAATGTCAGGGCCAGCGCGGTGGCCGCCCTGGGTCCTTTCACGGGAGAAACCGTAGACAGGGCCATACTTGAAGCCTTCAGGGATTCTTTCTACCGCACCCGCATCGCCGCCGCCGAGGCAAGCAGGGTGCGCAAATTCGAGGCGGCCGTTCCGTACCTCCGTTTCAGGGCTGAACGGGACGATGTTCCCGCGGTAAAGGACGCCGCCGTCAGGGCCCTTGGGGCCATAGGAAACAGGGAAAGTATTTCCATACTGGAAAGCTTTTTTTCGGACAGGACCAATTCGGACAGGATGCGCATCCTTTCCGCGGAAATGCTGATGAAAACCGAAGCCAATAATGAAGACGCCTCCCTTGCCGGCAGGCTTGCCGCCGAGTTGGACGAAGCCAAACGAAAAAACCAGACGGCCCTTTACAACGGCTTCCTCAAGGTACTGGGAGAAGCGCGGGCGCCGGGCCTCGAGGAAATAACCCGCCGTTTCTTTGCCTCCGGGGGCGTTATGGAAAAGATCTACGCGCTGGACATGGCGGCGAACAACAGCCTGCGGAGCCTCATTCCCGAAGTGGAAGCCATGAAAAAGGATAAAAATTCGGGCATTGCGCGTAAGGCGGCGCGTACCTTGGAAATCCTCACCGCGGCCCCATCCGGGGATGAAGATGCGTCAAACTAACCCGGAACATTGACCGACTGCAAAAGACGGTTCAGTGCCCGCAGGGGATCTTCGTAGCGCTCCATCCTGAAATGGAGTTCGTAGTTCTTGTCGGAAATGACCCGTATGATCTTTCCTATGCAGTCGGGAATCTGCTGTGATCCTGTATCCGGGAAATATTTGGGTTTTCTCGGGATAAAAGTGCAGTTGTTGCCGTCGCAGCGTATTTCTCCTATATGGGGAGGCATAGGTACAAGGAAGATAAGGAAATCCGATTTACCCCCGCCAACGGTAAAGGTATAACCCTGTTTTACGGCGTGTATGTTCCGTTTTCCTATGGCGGTGTTCTGATCTTCCACAAAAAG
>JAIROE010000315.1 GCA_031257715.1 Treponema sp.
AAAAGACAAAGCGCCCCGGCTATACGGAATAAAACGCCTATCACACCCATAACCTGTATTATACGGCCTTTTCCCCAAAAATAAGAGAACCTTTACAGATCCTCGGTGGAGCCGTCTTGTATGTTTTTGATATAAAAATCTATGGCGGTAAGGCGGATCTGAACGCTCTCTTCTTTGGCGGCGCCGTCTTTGAATGATTTGAGGACGGTTACGAGATTGTCAATGAGTTTCTTTCCCTGATTCATGCCGAGACCGCCGGCTTCCCCGCTTAATTTTTCCAATTTGTCTATGTTTCCGCCGTCCAGATTTCCCAATCCGGCGGAGGTAATATTTGATATACAGCCTTCAAGTTCACTGCGCAGACTCTCTACGGTGGCCATAGCAAACTCCCTTAAAAACCGCCCCAAAGGACGTATATATTTTTCAGTATAGACAAATTTACCGCAAAATGAAAGATGTTTCTATGTTTTTTACAAATTTAGCCTCGTGTTTCCCTGTCTTGATGCCGCAGCTGCTCCATGAGGGCGGCATTCTGATCGTTGCTGCGGACCAGCCGCCGGGCCAGCAGCTTTGAAAGGAAAATCCCGTAATGAGGGTATTCCCGGATAATATTGACCAGGGTTTTACGGGTCAAAAGGACGAGTTTTCCCGGCCCTTCGGCCCGTACCGAGGCGGATCGCCGTTGATTCAGAAGAAAGGCGATTTCACCCATAAAAATATCCTGGGGCGAAAGTCTTCCCACTTGCTTGAGATTATGAAAAACGTTGTAATTGCCGCTTATGATATAGTACAGATAGTCGCTGGGCTCGTCCTCCCGGAGTACAATATCCCCTTTTTTCACACTGACAACCTGTCCATGGGAAAAACCGGCGGGGATTTCATGCTCCACTGCGGTATCGTGTTTCAGTATAAGGGATACCTGATTGCCCTTTTCATTGTATTTAAGCTCGGTGGAAAGGGCCGATGCCATCTGTATGCCCCTGCCGTGAAGGCTCATCGCGTCCTGAACGGCAATTTTGCGGAGGTGGGCCTTGACATCGAAGCCTTTTCCCTCGTCCCGTATGGTAAAAACGGTCTTGTCAGGCTGTATATCCCAGAGGAATTCGACCCTCTTTGCCCGTACAGCAGGGTCCTTGCATTTCAGGGCTACCAGATCCACCACGGAAAGGCCGTTCTCCAGAGCTTCGCTCTTTTCCTCGTAAGTAATGCCGCAGTTTCCGTGTTCAACGGCGTTGACAATGAGCTCCCCCAGGGCAAGCTGAAGGTGCATCTTGTTATCGGGGTTGATAAGGCCCCGCTGGGCAAGAATGGTGGCCCCAATGCCGGCGTAGAGCGGGACGGCGAGGATATCGTTCTCTATAGTAAAACTGCCTGAAGCCCCATCCAGCAGGTTACGGGAAAATTCCCTCTGGAAAATAATCTGGTAATTCTGCTCAATGATCTGGATGTTTTTAATGATGTGTGATCGGAGCCGGTAATTGTCCAGCATGGCAAGAACATTAATGGCCTTGTATTTTTTAAGCAGCGTTTCCTCGTTGTCCCTGTCACCCGAAAATATTCCCAAAATGCCGAAATTGAGGATGCGCTCGTCGTCGCGTATATGAGAGACAACACTGTCTATATCAATGACAGGATCGGAAAAATTAATGATCACAAGTTCCGGAAGATCGTAGCTTAAAAAATCCAGAATCTCCGTCTCTTTGGTAAGAAACCGGAGATCATACCCCACCCTGGGGTTCTGCTTGAAAACCAATTCAAGGTTTTTCTTGATTTCTTCATCCGAATTTACAATGCCCAAAAAGCCCATGATCGTTTCTTATCCTCCACGTTGACAAAATTCTACCGCTGTATCCTCGCCGATCCGCCGGAAGCAAAAGCCTCTACCTGATCGCGTCTCACCATGGAAACATCCCCCGGCGTGCTTGTCAAAAGAGCGCCGTGCGCCCAACCCAGACGCAGGGCTTCTTCCGGATCTTTGCCCGAAAGGAAGCCGTAAAAAAGCCCGGCGGCAAAACCGTCGCCGCCGCCCACCCTGTCGTATACATCAAGCTCCGCGACAGGGGCCCGGTAATTTTTGCCGTCAATCCAGAGCACGGCACTCCAGGAATGGCGGTTGGCTGAATGAACATCCCTCAGGGTGGTGGCAACGGCGCGTATATTGGGGAAATCCGAAACCACCTTTTCCATCATGGCAAAGAAGGCGGAAGGGTCCAGCCTGTCCCCGCCGCCGGTTCCCACATCCGGGCCCCTGAGACCCAGTCCCTTCTGCAAATCCTCTTCGTTTCCTACAAGAACATCGACATACGCGGCGATTCTCCGCAGTATTTTCTCGGGCCCGCCGCCTTCCGCGCCGGGAGAAAACCCGGCCGCAGCCCAAAGTTTGGCCCGGTAGTTAAGGTCAAAAGAGACCACCGCGCCCGCTTTCTTCGCCGCCCGCATTGCTTCCACAACCAACTCCGATGTGGAGGGAGAAAGGGCGGAAAAAATTCCCCCTGTATGAAACCAGCGCACAGTCCCCAAAATGGCGTCCCAGTCAAAACTGCCGGGGGCAAGCTGCCCCGCCGCCTCGCCGGAACGATTGTAAAACACCACAGGAGCCCGCGCACCATATCCCCGGTCACTCCACACTATCGCCATATTGGGGCCCCGGACACCGTCATGGGCAAAACGTTTGTAATAAGAAGCGACACCCGCCCTGCGCACAGCCGCTTCTATACGCCTGCCTATGGGATAATCCACCATGGCACTGGCTATGGCGGTCCTCATGCCGAAACAGGAAGCCAGATTGGCGGCTACGTTGTATTCACCCCCTGAAACATGCAGGGTGTAATTATCCGCTTCCTCAAAAGGAACCACACCCGGATCGAGCCGGGTGACCAGCGCCCCAAGAGCCAAAAGATCGTACGCCGCGCCGTTGGCCGCAGGAATAGGTAACAATGCCATAAAAACCTCACACTGTATAGGTTGACGCACTCGTCGTGCCGCCCTTTCCGGTCCAGTTGGTATGAAAGAATTCTCCCCGGGGCCTGTCTATCCGCTCGTAGGTATGGGCGCCGAAATAGTCCCGCTGAGCCTGAAGCAGATTCGCCGGAAGCCGTTCATTCCGGTAGCCGTCAAAATAGGCCAGAGCGCTCAGCAGGGCCGGGGTGGGCACACCGTTTTTCACCGCGGAAACGGCAACACGCCGCCATGGTTCCTGCGCATCCTCAATAACCCGCGTAAAAAAAGGATCAAGAAGCAGATTTTCCAGATCGGGCTTTTTGTCAAAGGCTTCCTTTATTTTGCCGAGGAAGGCCGACCGTATGATGCAGCCTCCCCGCCACATCAGGGCTATGCCCCCGTAATTAAGATTCCATTTGTATTCCCTGGCAGCTTCCCGCATAAGAAGATAGCCCTGCGCGTAGGAAACCACCTTGGCGGCGTACAGGGCCTTTCCAAGATCCTCAATAAAGGAGGATTCGTCCACGGGCTTTTCAATTCCCGGACCCGAAAAAATTTTTCCCGCCCGTACCCGTTCGGCCCTGGCGGCAGAAAGACAACGGCTGAATACCGCCTCTCCAATGAGGGTCAACGGCACACCGAATTCCAGAGCCGCCATGCCGGTCCATTTGCCCGTTCCCTTTTGACCGGCGGTATCGAGTATCTTTTCAACAAGCGGCCGGCCGTCCTCATCCCTGAACCTGAGTATGTCCCGGGTTATCTCGACAAGATAACTGTTAAGGCTTCCCGCGTTCCACTGTTCAAAAACATCACCCATCTTTTCATGGGAAAGGCCCAAGATCCTTTTCATGATATCGTAGATCTCGGAAATAAGCTGCATGTCACCGTATTCGATGCCGTTATGCACCATTTTAACAAAATGGCCGGCGCCGTTTTCACCAACCCAATCGCAGCAGGGGCTTCCGCCGGCCCGCGCCGCGATGGCCTGCAGAATGGGCTTCACAAGAGACCAGGCGGCCGGGGATCCTCCCGGCATGATGGAAGGACCGGTCAGGGCGCCTTCTTCCCCCCCGGAAACCCCCGTTCCTATATACAAAAGCCCCTTCGACTCCACAAAGGCGGTGCGGCGTATGGTATCAAGGTAATTGGAATTCCCCCCGTCCATGATAATATCGCCTTTCTCCAGAACGTTCAGCAGCTGCTGTATGGTTTCATCCACCGCCTCGCCGGCCTTGACCATGATCATGACCTTCCGCGGCCGCTCAAGAGATGCCGCCAGTTCCGCCATGCTGTAACAGCCGGTTATTTTTTTACCCGCACCGCGGCCCTGCACAAATGCGTCAACCCTGGAAACGGTCCGGTTGTACACCGCAACGTGAAACCCCCTGCTCTCCATATTGAGGACAAGATTTTCCCCCATTACCGCAAGGCCAATAAGCCCTATGTCCGCATTAGCCATCACATTTCCCCCGCCGTTGTATCATATAGCATATTCCCCAAAAAAGGAATATCATTTTCCGGTTATGGATCAAAGTAAAAAGCCGGGACCCTCCGCCATTACCCGTTGTCCCTGGTGCCTGAGCGATACAATCTACACGTCCTACCACGACAAGGAATGGGGAAAGCCGCAAAAAAACAGCCGGAAACTTTTTGAGGCCCTCATTCTGGACGGCGCGCAGGCCGGACTTTCGTGGCTTACTATCCTGAAACGGAGGGAAGGCTACCGCGCCGCGTTTGATTCATTTGATCCCGAAAAAATCGCCCGGTACACCCGGCGGGACATAAACCGCCTCATGGGGGACAAGGGCATCATCAGAAACCGGCGGAAGATTGAATCGGCAATAGAAAACGCCAAAGCCTACCTCAAAATGACGGAAGGCCCCGTGTCTTTTTCAAAATGGCTGTGGGACTGGGTAGACGGGGAGCCGGTTATCAACCATTTTAGAACCATGGCGGAAATCCCGGCCTCTACGGAACTTTCGGAGAAGATTTCGGCAGAACTGAAAAAGAAAGGCTTTTCATTTGCCGGGCCCACAATCATCTACGCCTTCCTGCAGGCGTCGGGCCTTGTAAACGATCATCTGACAAGCTGCTTCCGCCATCCTGAAAACCGCCCATGATATACCTGACCGGCTTTCACGCCATTGAAGAACACATCAAATCGGGAAAGGCAGGCAAAGGCCCCCTGCTCCTCGCAAAAGGCGGACCGCGGGCGCGGGAGATCGCCGCCCTTGCACTGGAACACAAGATCCGGGTTGACAGAGTCGGCACAAGCGATCTTGACCGGCTTGCCCCGGACCACCGGGGAATAGCCCTGCAAACCGAAGATCCCGTTTCCGCTCCGGGGACGGACATCACCCTTGAAGATTTCATCGCGGGACTGGGGGACAAAAAGGACGTTCTTGTCCTCATCCTGGACGGCATCACCGATCCGCACAATTACGGGGCAATACTCCGTTCCTGCGATCAGTTCGCCGTCGATCTTGTCGTATCGGCCAAAAGGCGGAACGCAAAGCACGCCGATGTCATCGCAAGAACCTCCGCCGGCGCGGTCTCGTATGTTCCGGCCGCCGAGGCGGCGAACCTTTCCCGCGCCGCCTGCGACTTGAAGAAAGCGGGCTTCTGGATCTACGGCGCCGACATGAAAGGAAAGCCCGTCCACACCATAGACCTTACCGGCCGGGCCGCCATCGTTCTGGGGGAGGAAGGAAGCGGCATCTCGCGCCTGCTCCGGGAACACTGCGACGCCATGGCGGCCATTCCCGCACCGGGCCGCATTGATTCACTTAACGTCTCGGTAGCCGCCGGCATCCTCCTCTACGAAGCGTTGTGTCAACGCAACGCAGCGTTGCGTCAGCGCCGGGCGTAACAGTACACACACCCGCCGGGACAGGAGCCGTAGCGGCCAATATCCACAGCCTCCGCGCAGAGACACAACGGCCGCTGATGTTTGTCGCGGGGAGGCGCTTCCATCCCCCAAAGCTCCCGCATCAGATCCCCGTCTATACAGGCCCCCGCGCCAATTCCCAAAGAAGCGGCGTCTTCCGCGCAGCTTTGCATCTCCATGCCCGCCCCGCGCGCCATGGACGCAAGGTCCGCAATCAGGGCCTTGACTTCGGGCACCGGCGCGCCCCCGGCCCGCATGGGCATCATGCTGAACGCCCCCGCCTTTTCCAGCGCCGCAACGCGCCGCTTCGCCCCGCCGTATTCATCGTAAAGGCTGATGATAACCCGCCGCACCGCCCCCGCAAGAGCGCGCGAGAGCTCCCCGAAATTGCGCCGGTGAAAATCATAATCCGTAATGCTGCTTACAAACACCGGATCATAGCGCCAGATAACCCGCCGGGCCCCCGTCTTTTCCGCAAGCAGCCGCACGGCGGCGGCGGCAGTTTCCGCAGGAAGAGCGCCGCTTTCCAGCGCCGCCGGATACCCCGTCACCGTAACCATCGTGTAGAAACGGCAGCCCCGCCCCTCAAGCTCCCCCGCGTGCGCGGCGATATTCCGGGGATCGCGGGTCCAGAAAACAAACGCCGGGGCGTCTTCGGCGGAAACCAGAGGAACACGCCGTATTTGCGCGGCATTAAAAGGATTGGGCACATCGGCAAACCCCGCCTCGAGCCGTTCAAGGAACCAGTCGAACTGAAAACGGGGAATATCGCAGCGCCGCGACACACTGACAATCATGGGTATGGAAAAAGACTGCCCAAGGCGATTATCTGCCGCTCCTTGCCGGCGAAGTTGGTTTCCAAATGGCACAGGATAGATTTTACAAGACGCGGGGCGCTTTAGTTGACGGCCAGCGGCTCATGGCGGGATGAAAAGCTTACCCGGTTGATGTATGGCAGGGAACTTTCCGTTTCAATGCGTTCCGCCAGCACACGAAAGGCGAGGGCTTTGGCTTTTTCACCAGCTTGCGCTTTGGTGGTTCCATAGGCCAGAACGCCGGGCAATTCAGAAATTTCCGCAATCCAGCGTCCGTCAGTTTCCTGTTCAAATTCAATTATAAAGTCCATATTTTAATACTATTCTTTGTTGGGTGGAGTATACAAGCGGGCAAGCCCAATCCATCGCCGTTGAAAACCCCGCGGCAAGGCGGCGTTCAGGGGCGCCGTTTAACCACAGCCTGGAGTTTCGGCTTCGCCGAAACTCCCCAGCCCAACAATAAACGGCCTGTGGCCGTTTATTGTTGGGCCATTGACAACCTCCGTAAACCCGCTCTATACTAAAACATCCGCCTATAGTGGACCGTCCGCCGCGGGCGCGGCGCGGCGTAACACGCAAGGCAAAAACAGAACGGAGGTGTTTATGCAAACCGTTTATACCTGGTATAGAAAAAAGTTCCCCCCCCCCCCCCCCAACGTGCGTTAAGTAGTTTCCTGTTTTTACCGGCCATACTCCTCGCTCTCTTCCTTGTCTCCTGCTCCAACCCCTCAGGTGGCGGCGGCAGTACAGGTCTCGGTGTTACGCTCGGCGGCGAGGGGGGTGGCGGAGGTGGAACCTCCTACACCGTCACCTTCGATGCCGCAGGCGGCAGCCCCACGCCGACGGCCCAGATCGTACCGGCGGGCGGAAAAGCGACGGCGCCCACCGGCGTAACCAAGGCAATACCGCCAACTACCGAAGGCCTCTACCTGGACAGCACAGTCGAAGGCTGGTATACCAACGCGGTGTATACCGGGGAAGCCTGGAACTTTAACACTCCCGTTACCGGAAACCTCGACCTCTACGCCAAGTGGCCGGACAACAGCCAAGCCATCAATCTTTCAAGCCAATCCGGGGATAACTTCCTTGATAAGGCTTTGAAGTACATCGCGGAGCACCCTCCGGGACAAACCACTAATTACACCATCCGGCTGGATAGGGACTATAACCTGCCCGGCATAACATCTTCCGCCAACATCTCCACGGCAAAGGCCGTCATTACCCTGGAGGCCTCGTCCTCCGTGAACATACGAATGTCCTCTGCCGGGAGCCTGTTCCGTATCGGCGCCGGGACGCTGATTCTGGGCAATAATATCACCCTCACAGGCAATTACGATGAGCCGCTCGGTCCGCTGGTCCACGTAAATGGAGCTTCCGCGGCCCTGATCATGAAGGCCGGGTCAAAGATAACCGGCAATACCGGCGGTACCGGCGGCGGCGTGCTTGTTGGTGGCGGCTCTGCCGCTGGTAGCAGCTTCACCATGGAAGGCGGGGAAATCTCCGGCAATACCGTCCATGCCGATGGCGGCGGCGTATATGTCGCCACCGGCGGCACCTTTACCATGAAAGACGGCATCATCTCCGGCAATACCGCCTACCAAAAAGGCGGCGGCGTGTTTGTCATCAGGGGCGTAGGTGCTTATTATGGTACCTTTACCATGGAAGGCGGGATAATCTCCGGCAATGCCTCCCAAAGCAATAACACCTCCGTTGGCGGCGGCGGCGTGTGTATCGGTGGCGGTGTGGGTAGTAACGTCAACTTCAGCAAAACAGGCGGAATCATCTACGGCGATATTGACAACAACTCCAATAACGGCAATGCCACCGACAACACCGCCCAAAAAGGCAACACCTATGGTCACGCGGTGTTCTATGAAAACAACTACTACCGGGACGCCACCCTGGGCGAAGACGACAACATCAGTACCGCCGCACTGCCCCCAACGGCCACCGGTTCATACGACGCGACGAACTGGATAAAAAAGTAAGTTGAACGGCCCGGCCAAACACCACCGGTGGTGTTTGGCTGCCGTTCGGCCGGAAGGGGCCGCGGTCAGGGGCCGCAAAACTCCGGTCCGGCGGGCGGCTGTGGTGTATGAGCCGGGGAAACCGGAAAAATTTCCCCGGAAAATAAAAAAAATTCCATGGAAAATACCGGAATTTCCCTGGAAAGTAAAAAAATTTCTATGGAAAAAACGAGAATTTCTACAGAAAACAAAAAAAATTCTACAGAAAACAAGAAAATTTCCATGGAAAAAATGAAAATTTCCACAGAAAATAAAAAAATTTCTATGGAAAAAATCAGAATTTCCCTGGAAAAATAAAAAATTTCCATGGAAAAATAAAAAAAATTCCGGGGGAAACAAATCCTCCGGGAAAGGGAGCGTATCATGAGTGATTGGATACCAGCGAAAGATC
>JAIROE010000372.1 GCA_031257715.1 Treponema sp.
GGCCGGGTATCTTCCATTCGGCGATGAGGGCTTCAACCTTTTGGGGGGAAAGTCCCAGAACGGCGGCCATGCCGCCTGCCCCGAGTTTGTCCGCCGCTTCCTGCATTGCTTCTCCCCTGGCCTTTACCAGCCGGAAACAATCCGCGTCGTCAATTACTCCCGAAACGGCAAGGGCGGCGTATTCGCCCAGGCTGAAACCCGCGCAGAGGGCGGGCCGTACATCCCGTTCGGCAAGAAACGCCGCGGAAGCAAGGTTCGCAAGGGTAATGGCGGGCTGGGACACGTCGGTCCTTTTCAGCGTTTCCCTGTCCGCATCATGCAGAAAAGCCCTCATGTCCCTGCCTGTTACTTCGGAGGCAAGATCGAAGAGCCGCGCCGCGCCCCTGCATCCCTCTTCAAGAAAATCAAGCGCCATGAGGGGATACTGCGCGCCCTGACCGGGAAATAAAAACGCCGTCTTGTTAAACATATCAACCTTACCACACAACAAGATTTCCGCCGTAGGTCAGCCCCGCGCCGAATCCTACGGTCATTATCAGGTCTCCCCGGCGGATATTCCCCTTCCTGTTCAATTCATCCAATGCGATGGGAATGGAGGCCGACGACGTATTGGCGTATTCTTCAATGTTAAGGAAGAATTTTTCCTCGCCGATGTTCAGCCGTTTTGCGGCGGCCTGAACGATGCGGGCGTTTGCCTGATGTGGTACGATGCGGCTTACATCGTTAATGGTGATTCCTTCCTGCCTGAGGAGTTCTTCTATTGTTTCGGTTACCGCCTTCACCGCAAAATTATACACCGCCTGTCCGTTCATCTCGACATGGGGGCGGTTTTCCACCGTTTCGCCGTTCTTTATGGGTGAACGTCCGCCGCCGCGGCGGATTATGAGATGTTCCGCACCCGATCCGTCCGCGCCCAGCACGGTCCGCAGCAGGCCGCGTTTTCCTTCGGCCCGTGTTTTTTCGAGAAACACCGCCCCCGCTCCGTCGCCGAAGAGGACGCAGATGCTTCTGTCGTTCCAGTCCACTATGCGGGAAAGCACCTCTGTCCCTATGACAAGGGCGCGCCGCCTTTTTTCGCCGGCTAAAAGCATCCCCGCGGCGGCTTCGATTCCGTAGATGAAACTGCTGCAGGCGGCGTTGACATCGAGGGCGGCGGCGTTTTTTGCCCCCAGCCTGTTTTGAACCAGACAGGCGGTGGAGGGGCACCCGAAATAATCCGGGCTGGTAGTTCCGACGATAACAAGATCCACGGTAGGAAGGATCTCTTCAACGGTTTTTTCGGGAATTTCACCTCCCCCGGCAGCCATGGAAAGGGCGTTGAAAGCCGCTTCTACAGCCAAATCGCTTCCCGCAACGTCATCCGCGGCAATATGCCGGGCCCTTATCCCCGTGTGGGATCTGATCCATTCATCGCTGGTATCAATCCGGGAAGCCAGTTCGTCGTTGCTTATCCTTTGAGGAGGAACGGCTTTTCCGGTGGCCCTTATTTCAATAGCCATTTACACACCCCTTTTCCATGACAAAAAAACATATTTTGTCATGTTAATATAACGGATTTCCTGAAAATGTCAAGATTTATTATGACCCTTTCATTTTCGGGAAGTTGCGGATGGTAGAATTACCGGTTTTTTTGTGGTATAGTTGAAGGTATGAAAAAGCCCTTCTCCGTTCCGGCGGTCCTGATCGCGCTCGTCCCGGTTTTTTTGACGGTTCCGCTGGGGGCTGACCCTGCCGGGACCGGTCCCGGGGCCCTGTCTCCCGCAGCCGGGGAAGCCGGCGGTCCCGGTTCCTGGACGGACAGGCTTACCTTCTCGTTTGGCGGTACGCTTCTTTTTTTCCTTGAAAATAACGGGATGGAAGGGGACGCGTCTCCGGTTATCCCGTCCTTTGGAGCGGCCCTTGCCTTCCATATCTGGGGCCCTCTTTCCGTTGAGATGACGGAGGATCTCTACTTCACCTATTACGATTACAGTGACAACCTCAAAAGGGCGGTGCATGTGGACAGGGAAAACCGGTCTGCCTTTGTGTTCGGCTTTTTTACCGGATTACAGCTCATGGCCCGTTTTCCCCTGACCGGTTTCCTGAGCATCCGGGCATACGGCGGCCCCGCGGCAGATCTCCGTATTGTTGCCAGGGCCGATTCCAGACATCCGGACGATGCCGACATGAGCGAAAAAGCCAATGCCGTCCGCCAGTATTTTGGAAGCGGCGCCCGCTGGTTTTACCCCGTAATCGGAACGGGGCTGGATTTTGCGGTCAATGAACGCTTTCTTGTGGGCCTTGATCTCAGGCTGTGGTTTCCCCTGTACCGTGTTTGGACCAAAGAAAAACTCCCCGCTTCCGAAGGGTGGCGCCTGGGCGCCGGCCTGCGTTTTACCATACGCTGATATTTTGGTCCGAAGCCATATATCACCCGTCCGCCCGCCGGCCTCCGGCGTCACAAATTCCAGTTAAAGCACAGGCCGGTGGAGAACCGCACCCCGGCGCAGATGTCGGCATTCCAGTTTCTGCCGGCCGAATTGCTGAGGTAGGACTGCCAGGCGAGTTCCCCGTACAGCGCCAGGACGCCGTATTTGACATTCCATAAAAACGGAATGGCCGAAACGCCCGCCGCGCCCAGCCAGGCGGTTCCTCCCTTGTAATGCCGCTCTCCTTCCGCCGTATGCAGCACAGGATCACCGAAACTGAAAGACGGGCCGAAAAAGATCCTGATCCTGTCGTCAAAACCCAGGGAAAAAGTCACGGGAAGGCGGAAAACACCCAGCGCGTTGTCCCATTCGGGCCGCAGTTCCAGTCCCAGAAGCACGGGCCGTTTCCATGCGTGCGTCTCGGCGGCCACCCTGATATACCCCGCCGCTCCCCGTATGGGAAACCCGTTCTTGAGGAAACCGTTCCATGAAGGGGCAAGTCCTACCCCCATGCGGTATATCCCGAATTCGAATGTGTCTTTATCTTCACGTTCACCTTCGCGTTCGCCGCCGCCGGGCCGGGCCGCGCCGGGCCACGTCGTACCGGGCCCGGCCCTGTCCGCCCCGGCCGTTCTGTCCGTACCGTTCGCCCCGTCATGACGGACTTCGGCCATTTCCACAACGCCGGACGGATTGGAACCCGTTTCCGGGGGCAGGGCTCTTCCCGCCCCGGTATAGGTTCTGTTCCAGTATTTTTCGCTTAAATTTGAATATATTACCCCGGTTTCAGGACCTTCCGAGGCGGAATGGATAAAACGGCCGTTCCCGGTGTAGATTCCCACATGGGAAACGGTTCCCGCGGAAGTGGTCTTGAAGAAGAGAAGATCCCCGGCCTGCATTTCCCTGTCGTCTATCTTTTCTACCCACGCATAAAGTCCCCCCGTGGTACGGGGTACGGAAACGGAAAGGGCGTCCCTGAAGCTCCGGTAAACAAAGCCCGAACAGTCAAGGCCCTGGTTGTCGACGCCCCCGTAACGGTAACGGACCCCCTGGTATTTTTCCGCCGCGGTGATTACCCTGAGCCGGGCTTCCCGCGCCCCGGACGCGGATTCCGCCGGCGCGGAGGCCTGCCCGCCCTGAAGCAGAATGGGCGCGGCGGCAAAAAGAGATCCTGAAACGAAAAAACACGCGGTAATAAATGTTCTTGCTTTGCTTAAAAACATATTCTGTGTCATTATCGGCAAATTTTAACGAACAGGACCAAAAACCGGAGAAAAAACCGCATGGAAACTACCTCGGCCTTTTTTCAAGCGCCCGTTTCAGGACTTCAAGATCCGCCCCGGTTCCGGGTCCTCCCGGCTGCAGTTCTTCGGCGCTCGTGTCCAGCCTGAAAGGCCGGCGGGCGACATGTTCAGGGTAGTGGGCATCCGAGGAAGTGGTAAGGGGGTAACCGAGCGTGTCAAGCAGGGATGCCTCCCCGTTCTGCACAGGCAATCCTGTACATGGCGGGATACGGACACACTCTACCGCGGCCCAGGGGCCCCTGACTACGACCCCAAGCTGGCTTGTCATGGAAAAGGCCGCCCGGTCCACATGGGCGGGAATGACGATGCCGCCATAGGCGGCAGTTTTTGGACCTATTGCGTCAAGGCTCAGATCCAGCGCATTGGGAAGGAAATATTCAACTTCGCCTTCAATATTGTCGTCTTCGTCAACATAAACCTGATCCCCGGTTTTTTCGGGATCATTGGGCAGGGGCATGATGATGCCGTAGGCGTATTCGCCGAAGGCAAGGGCCGCCTCAAGGTCCGCAAAAAGGCAGAGGACGTGAATTTCCTCCTGCGTAGTGGCCTCCATGCCGAAAAGGGGAATGATCCCGTAACGGGGACAGAGCTTTGCGAAGGCGGGGCAGTTAAGGCTTGAGTTGTGATCCGTCAGGGCAAGAAGTTCTACCCCTTTTGCCGCGGCCAGTTCGACAAGAAGCCGGGGTGAAAGATCCAGCGAACCACAGGGGGAAAGGCAGGAGTGATTATGCAGGTCGGCCAAGAGCGGCATAGAGTTTTCCGGAAACGGTGAACTGATTTTCTTTCGTGAGGAGCACTGCTATCCCCTCGTCTTTCGCCGAATCCAGCATGTCCTGGGGGATGGGCCGGGAATTACAGACGATGATCGCCGTAATGTTCACAAGCGTCGCCACCGCCACCGTGTTCTTGTGGGCCTGTATGGTGACAAGGGCGCCCCCGTCTTTCGCGTTTGCCATGACATCGGAGAGCAGATCCGATGTATAGGCGCCTGAAAGATCCGCGTCGTCAAACTGATCCTGCACGATCCGGCAGCCCAGAGCCGCGGCGGCTTCACGTATGGTCACGCTGGTCCCCGTTTTTTGTCATGCCTCATCCTTGGGGGAATTGACGTACACTACGGATCGTACCCTGGTCCCCGAGCCGGACGCCGAATTGATCGTAAATTCGTCGGAGACGCGCTTGGTGTTGGCAAGCCCCATTCCGGCGCCGAAGCCCAGGGAGCGTATCCACTCGTTTGCCGTTGACCAGCCTTCCTGCAGGGCCAGATTCACGTCCTCTATCCCCGGCCCCGTATCGGCGGCGATGATCGATATCTTGTCCGGCTGTATGGAGCAGTTGATCGTGCCCCCGTACGAATGAACCACCTGGTTTATCTCCAGTTCATAACTGGCAATGGCAACGCGGCGTATCACCTTGGGATCAAAATCCCGCTGTTTCAGGGCCTTCTTTATCTCCGTGGAAGCCCGCCCGGCAGTCTCAAAATCATAGCGGGTAGTGGAAAATTCCATCTCCGAATAGGCCGATGAAGTTCCGCCCGAGCTGTTGTGTATCTTTTCAAGTCTTAAGACCTCGCGGTTCATTTCCGCAAGCAGCGTGCTGATAACATCCTTGGACGTAAGAATGCCGGCAAGTTCCTGTTTTTTGTTGACCACGGGAAAGCGGCCGTAACGGTATTTGTTAAGATAGGAAATGGCAAAAGAAAGGGGCATGTCTTCTTCAAGAACGATGACGTTCCGCGTCATGTGCTTTTCCGCCGTATTTTCAATGAAACCCTGATCCAGGGCGTTGATGATATCCTCAATGGAAATTATCCCTACGATGCGCTGTTCCTCAATGATGGGCACGCCGGTAATGTAATTCTCCCGCATGATGGCCTGTATGTGACGGAGGGTGCTGGTTTTTTCGGCGCTGATCACCGCGCTTACCATAACATCCTTTACCTTGAGCTGGTAAATGAGTTCCAGAACCGCGGACGGGGAATCGACGGTACTGATGGGAATATCGGGGGTTTCAGCGCTGCTCATGCCGCCCCCTGCCCAAAATGTACTTTTCGATAACCTCCGCGACACCGTCGTCGTCATTGGACCTTTCGGTCACAAGGCTTGCGATATTCTTGATCCGTTCATCCCCGTTTACCATGGCGACTCCCCTTCCTGCCCAGCGGATCATGGCCTCGTCGTTCATGGAATCGCCGATGGCAAGGACCTCCTCCCGCCCTACGCCCAGCAGTTCCGCCACTTTGGCAAGCGCGCTTCCCTTGTCGGTTCCCGCGGGAAGGATCTCCAGAAAATAGGGCTTGCTGGTAAAGAGGGTGATCTCCTTTCCCAAATAGGTTCTGATGATGCTTTCCAGGGGGGCAAGCAGCATGGGATCGCCGGGGATGATCAGCTTGTAAACCCCGCCGGCCACCATGGCCCTGAAATTTTCCACCACCACCTGGCGGAGCCCCGTGAGCTTCTGATCGGCGTCGGCAAATTCATTGGGCCGGGAAATATAGATGATGTCGTCCTCGTAGATCTGGACCGCGAACCCTTCCGCGGCCGCCAGATCGTAGGCGGTAAGGGCCGGCCCTTCCTTTATCCGCGATTCGTATACCACATTCCCCGTATGACTTTCCCGTATTACCGTTCCGTTGCCGCAGACAAGATAGCCGGGATTCTTGTGCATCCCCAGAAGACGGGAAAACCTCTCCATTGCCGCCGGGGCGCGGCCCGATGCAAGGACCACGGAGACCCCTTCCGTTTCCGCCCGCTTGATGGTATTACGGGTACGGTACGAGATGGTAAGATCCGAACGAAGCAATGTGTCGTCCAGATCCAGGGCCAGCAGGCGAACGGGCGTCATGCCTATAGAATAACCCCATCTACCCCGCTATTCAATAGTATTTTTTAGCCATACCGTGTATACTATCCCCATGGGCAGGATTTATGTTTTTGTAAACCAGAAAGGGGGAGTGGGGAAGACAACCTCCGCCCTTAATATAGGGGCCTATCTTGCGGAAGCGGGAAAATCCGTGCTGTTGGTGGATTTTGACGCGCAGGCGAACCTTTCAAGCGGCATAGGGGCCGCGCCCTCGAGGCCGGGGATCTATGAGCTTCTTGCCGGAACCGCTGGCGTGGATGAAGCGATACGGCGCACCAAAATTCCCGCCCTTGAAGTGATTCCCGCCAGCATAGATCTTTCCGGGGCCGCGGTGGAACTTATAGAACAGGATGAACGGGATCTTTTCCTGAAAAAGGCGCTGGTCCCCATCCGCGACCGTTACGACTACATTCTCATCGACTGCCCCCCCTCGCTGGGGGTCCTGACCATCAACGGCATGGCCGCCGCCGACGCGGTGTTTATCCCCATGCAGTGTGAATATTTTGCCATGGAAGGGCTTTCCCTCCTGCTGCAGACCATCAAACGCATTCAGAAAAGCGTCAACCCTCCGCTTGCTATAGGGGGGATCTTCTTTACCATGTACGATCCCCGGACGCGGCTTGCACAGGATGTCGTAAGGAATGTCAGTGCCTACTTCAAAAACAGGGTCTTTTCCACGATCATCCCCCGGAATGTCCGGCTTTCCGAGGCGCCATCGCACGGGCTCCCCATTTCGCTCTATGACCCCCAATGTTCCGGCGCAAAGGCCTACAGGAGCCTTGCCGAAGAGGTGGTGCGCCGTGGCGCCTAAACACGGATTGGGGAAGGGCCTTGACGCCCTGCTTCCCCCCGGGCATGAGGCTTCTTCTTCTCCGGAAACGGACGGTCAAAATTCAGGCTGGGAACTTTTTATCGCCCTTGACAGGCTGCAGCCAAATCCCGATCAGCCCCGCAGGCATTTTGACGAAGAGGATCTTGAAGAACTGGCCGCTTCGATACGGGAACACGGGATCATAGAACCGGTTATCGCCGAAGATTCAGGCGGCGGGAATTACACCATAATAGCCGGGGAACGGCGCTGCCGGGCGGCGCGTCTGGCGGGCCTTTCCCGTGTGCCGGTGATACTCCGCTCCTATTCGGAAGAAAAGCGCATGGAAATTTCCCTTGTGGAAAATATACAGCGCGCAAACCTTAATCCCATAGAGGAAGCCCTTGCCTACAGGCGCCTCATGGACCTTGCCGGCCTTTCCCAGGATGAAGTATCCGTCAGAGTCGG